>NZ_NFJQ01000004.1 GCF_002159945.1 Cloacibacillus sp. An23
TGACGCGCCAGCGTCTTCGTGATCGCCGCCGTCAGCGTCGTCTTGCCGTGGTCGATGTGTCCTATCGTACCTATGTTGAGGTGCGGCTTATTACGTACAAAATGTTCCTTTGCCATAGTTCTTAACCTCCTCTGATAATTCTCTAGGTATTCTACGCTTTAAGCAGCTCTTCGGCTACATTGCGCGGTACTTCTTCATAATGGTCGAAGCTCATCGTATAGGAAGCGCGCCCTGAAGTTTTGCTTCTCAGGTCCGTCGCGTAGCCGAACATCTCCGCGAGCGGGACGAATGCCTTGACGATGCGTGCGTTGGCGCGTACGCCCATCTCAGCTACTCTGCCGCGGCGCGACGAAAGGTCTCCGATAACGTCGCCCATGTATTCTTCCGGGACAACGACTTCGACGTTCATAACAGGTTCCATAAGGACCGGATCGGCCTTCTTCAGAGCTTCCTTGATCGCCATGGAGCCGGCTATGCGGAAGGCCATTTCGGAGCTGTCAACCTCGTGATAACTTCCGTCGACGAGCGCGACTCTGATTCCGATGACCGGATAGCCGCCGAGTACGCCGTTGTTCAGCGCGTCCTCGACGCCCTTCTGAGCAGCGGGGATATATTCCTTCGGCACCACGCCGCCGACGATCCTGTCTTCCCACTCGAAGCCTTTGCCGTCCTCGAGCGGCTCGATTTCGAGCACCACATCTCCGTACTGCCCTTTACCGCCGGACTGTCTTACGAACTTGCCCTGAGCTCTCGCAGGCTTGCGTATGGCTTCGCGGTAAGCGACCTGCGGACGGCCAACTTTGACCTCGACGTTGAACTCCCTGCGGAGACGGTCGACGATTATCTCAAGGTGAAGCTCGCCCATACCGCTGATAAGAGTCTGACCGGTATCCTCGTTGACCGAGACACGGAAGGTCGGGTCCTCTTCGGAGAGGGCCTCGAGCCCCTTGGCAAGTTTTATCTGATCCGCCTTGCTCATCGGTTCGACGGAGAGAGAGATAACAGGCTCGGGGAAGATCAGGTTCTCGAGGAGAACCGGGCGCTTTTCATCGCAGAGCGTGTCGCCGGTGCGGACCTGCTTTAGACCGGGAATAGCGACGATAAGCCCAGCCTGAGCCCCGTCCATTTCCTCTCTCTTGTTGGCGTGCATACGGAGGATGCGTCCGACTCTTTCGCGGCGTCTCGTGTTGGAGTTGTAGATTGACATACCGCTTTCTATCTTGCCGGAGTATATACGGCAGAACGCGAGGCGTCCGACAAACGGGTCAACCATGATTTTAAACGCAAGAGCGGCAAAGGGTTCGTCCGCAGACGCGGTTATCTCTATTTCTTTAGAGGTGTCGTCGGGATCCACGCCTATTACGTGAGGCATATCGAGAGGACTCGGAAGATAATCGACGACAGCGTCAAGCAGCGGCTGTACGCCTTTATTCTTAAATGCGGAGCCGCACATAACGGGGACTATTTCGAGGGCTATCGTGGATTTTCTGATGACCTTCTTGATGAGCTCGACGGGGATATCCTTGCCTTCAAGGTACATTTCCATCATTTCGTCGTCATGGTCGGCCAGCATCTCGAGCATTTCCATGCGGGCGAGAGCGGCTTCCTCTTCGAGCTGCGGCGGGATCTCAGCGCTGTGGAATTCGGTTCCGAGCGTATCGTCGTAAATGACCGCCTTATAATTCACAAGGTCCACCATGCCAGAGAATCCGTCCTCCACGCCTATCGGAAGCTGGATCGGCACAGCCTTGGCGCCAAGGCGTTTACGCATCTGGTCTACGACAGCGGCGAAGTCGGCGCCGACTCTGTCCATTTTGTTGACGAACGCTATCCTGGGCACACCGTACTTGTCCGCCTGGCGCCATACCGTTTCCGACTGAGGCTCGACTCCTCCGACGGCGCAGAATACAGAAACGGCACCGTCGAGAACGCGCATGGAACGCTCAACTTCGACAGTAAAGTCCACGTGCCCGGGCGTATCAATGATATTGATCAGGCAATCGTGCCAGAAACAGGTAGTCGCGGCCGAAGTGATAGTGATGCCACGTTCGCGCTCCTGCTCCATCCAGTCCATCGTCGCGGCGCCTTCGTGCGTTTCCCCGAGCTTATGTTTACGGCCTGTATAGAACAAGATACGCTCAGTAGTCGTCGTCTTACCCGCATCTATATGCGCAGCTATTCCTATATTGCGCACTTTGCTTAAATCGATGCCCTGCATCGTCAACACCACCAAACAAGATTAAGATTTATCGTTTTCACTACCAACGGTAATGAGCGAAGGCACGGTTGGCTTCAGCCATACGGTGAGTGTCCTCGCGCTTCTTTACAGAACCGCCCTCACCCTTGCAGGCGTCGCCGAACTCTCTCGCGAGACGCTCGACCATCGGAATGCCCTTGCGGGAACGAGAGTAGCTGATGATCCATCTGATCGCCAGCGCCTGCGCCCTGTCGGGCTTCACTTCGACGGGGACCTGGTACGTGGCTCCGCCGACGCGCCTTGGACGGACTTCCACCAACGGGCGGACGTTCGTCATCGCTTTTTCAAATACTTCGCCGGGCTCCATATTCAGCCGGCTTCCGGCCAATTCCAGCGCACCGTAGAGTATACGCTCGGCGGTGCTCTTCTTTCCGCCCATCATGAGACAGTTGATGAACTTCGTCACAGACGGATTGCCATAGATGGAATCGGGCGGCGTTACACGTTTTTTTACATGACCTTTACGCGGCATAAATAACTACCTCCACTGAAATTCCAAAACTACTTCGGCCTACGCGCACCATAGAGCGAACGGCTCTGACGGCGGTTTTCGACTCCACCGCAGTCGAGCGTGCCTCTGATTATGTGATAACGGACGCCCGGCAGGTCTTTTACACGACCGCCGCGCACAAGCACGACAGAGTGCTCCTGAAGATTGTGCCCTACTCCGGGGATATAGGCGGTAACCTCTATACCGTTCGTAAGACGGACACGCGCGACCTTGCGAAGAGCCGAGTTCGGCTTCTTAGGCGTAACTGTGTATACGCGGGTGCAAACGCCGCGGCGCTGGGGATTTTCCTGGAGCGCAGGAGCGCTGGAACGGCGCCTCTTCTCTTCCCTGCCCGTGTGAATGAGCTGATTAATTGTTGGCAACTAGCTCCCTCCTTTTCATAGTAGTCGTTCTACTTTTTAAGAATCGCCGCGACTGCCGTTTTGTGTGGCATTACGCAGGCTCTTCCTAACTTCACCGAATCTTCCGCTGTCTCTATGGGAGTCCGCGTTTCCTCAGAAACACGCCTTACCTCTCCCGCAAGCTTTTCGTCAGCGTCGTCCGCCAGAAAAATCTTCATCACTTCGCCGCGCCGCAGGCTCCTCATGACGCTGTTGAAACCCGCCGTCCTCGGTGAAGAGGATAATTCGATTAAAGGCACACGAACACCTCCTGTGCGCAGCCGCACCGATATATATTAACAGCGCGGGGCATACGTGTCAATAAAGACGATGCCCTGCGCTGTTAAAATTAACGCTGAATGCCGAGCGGAAAAGATTCTATTCCGCGAACGAGACCTCGGTCGGTTCGGATTCTGTCGCGTCGTCGCCGATTTCGGTTATCTCTACCTTGCGGTGACGCTCGACTCCGGTTCCAGCGGGAATCAGGAGGCCGATGATGACGTTTTCCTTCAGGCCCGCCAGGGTATCGACGTCGCCTCTCACTGCCGCAGCGGCGAGGACCTGAGCCGTCTGCTGGAACGACGCCGCTGAGAGGAAGCTGTCCGTCGCGAGCGCCGCCTTCGTCACGCCGTGTACGACGGGGCGCCACTGCGGCTCTTCGCTGAGCCGTCTTACAAACGACACTCTCTGCATAAGTTTCTTGTACTCAGAGGCAGACGACTTGGAGCGCACCGTGATCGTACCGTGCGCGGCGGAGGCTATCTTATCGAGCAGGGAGCTCGTGATCTCCTGCGCGCCGGCGACGGCGACGCCGCCCTTCTCGTCGGTGATGGGCTCGAGCAGTATCTTGCCGAGCACGCGCTCAGTGAGGAGAAGCTTCAGTACGCGCTCGCGCGTCAGAATCATGTCGTCGCATTCAACGCCGCTTATGGAGCCGTCGATGAGTCCGCTTATCACCGCGCCGTCTATGACGTGCGGGATGTCGGTTATAACTTCGCCGTCGGCGTTCATCGCCTGCTTCACGGCTTTCCCGAAGAAGTGCTCGATAAGCACGTGGTGCATCGCGTCCGTGAGATTGATAACCTCTGGCGACTTCCAAAGCTTTATCTGCTTCACGTTATGCTTTCTGAGCAGGGCGATAACGTCGTCGTTCAGCACGGCGTCTGATTTTACTATGACATTTCCTTCCTCGTCCGTTATGTCGCCTGATATCCATGCCTTGTCTTTGTTCTCTTCGAGCAGGTTCATGTCACGGATGCATACAGGTCTCGGAGCGAATCCGGTTATCGCGGAAAGGTCCGAGGATGCGAGGCGCGTGCCTTCTTTTATAAGCACTTCGCCGCTCTCGGGCGAGGTGAAGTCGCTCGTCAGCTCAAGGCCTTCCATAGCGCGTCTGAAATTGCTGTCGCCTATGATCACGCGCACCTCTCCGGCGGAGTCCTCGGCGATTATCTCTGTCGCCGGGCTGCCGGGCTGCAGTATGGTCTCCAGCATTCCCTTCGAGAACGAGGAGAAGTCCTGCGAGCCGTTCTCGGGCGCGGCGGCCCCTACGACGTCGGTCACCTTGTAGTTCTTTATAAACTCGTAGGACTCGTCGAGCGACTGCGCGTTCTGCTCGCGTATCTCTTCGACGGCCTTCTCGAGGTCGTCCTTCCAGACGAGTTCGCCGGAGACGAAGGCGCTGTCGCCCTCCTTCATTACGCGGACCCGGTTGACCGGAGCGACCTTGCGCAGGATCGTCTCGATGTGTTTGTCGTTGATGGAGACGCCCTGTGAACGGTAGACTTCCTGGATGCCGTCGAGCAGATAGTGCTGTACGGCTTCGAGCCCTTCGACTTCAAGGAGCTGCTGAGGATCGATATAGCCTTCGGTGAGGAGCTGCCCCTTCTTGATGTGGCTGCCCTCTTCTATGCCGGAGAGAAGGTTCTGCGAGGCCGGGATGTTGTAGGAGACGCGCTCTTCCGTTCCGTCCTCGTGCTCTTTCGCTATTATCAGTTTGCGCTTGCCGTCCATTTCGCGCACCTCGACGAGCGTGCCCTCTTCCTCCGCGAGGATGGCGACCTTTTTCGGGCGGCGGACTTCAAAGAGCTGTTCGATTCTCGGAAGGCCCTGCGTGATGTCTTCACCGGTGAACTGGCGTACGCCTCCGGTGTGGAATGTGCGCATCGTAAGCTGCGTACCCGGTTCGCCTATCGACTGGGCGGCGACGACGCCGACCGATTCGCCTATGGCGACCTTCTTTCTCGTCGCCAGGTCGCGTCCGTAACAGGTGCGGCAGATGCCGTGGCGCAGGCCGCAGGTCAGCGGGCTGCGTACCCAGACGGAGGTTATGCCGAGGGATTCGATATATTTCGCCTTCTCGGCCGAGATTTCTTCGTTTCTTTCAAGAAGGAGCTCGCCCGTCTCCGGGTTCTTAACGTCCTCGAGGCTGACTCGGCCAGTCAGGCGCTCGGACATGCTGATCGTCGCCTTGCCGTCCTGCTGCAGGAGCGGACGAATCTCGACGCCGTGATGCGTGTCGCAGTCCTCTTCCATTATTATAAGATCCTGCGCGACGTCTACGAGACGGCGGGTCAGGTATCCCGATTTAGCGGTACGAAGGGCCGTGTCGGCGAGTCCTTTTCGGGCTCCGTGCGTGGATATGAAGTATTCCAGCGTATTGAGCCCTTCTTTGAAGTTCGCAGTGATCGGGTAACGGATGATGCGTCCCGACGGGTCGGCCATGAGTCCGCGTATACCGGCCATCTGCGCGACCTGTCCGCGCGAGCCTCGGGCTCCCGAGTCGACCATGACCCACAGCGCGTTGTTGAGGTCCATGCCCTCCATTATCTTGTCGGAGATGCGGCGTCCCGCGTCGGACCAGAGTATATCTTTCTGGCGCATGTACTCGTCCTCGGTGAGGATACCCATTTCGTACTGGCTCGTGAGGTCCTCCTCCTGGACGAGAGTGACGTCGAGTATCTCCTCTTTTTCCTTCGGAACGATGACGTCGCCGACGCCGAGGCTGATGCCGCTTATCGTGGACCACTTGTAGCCGAGCGCCTTGATGGCGTCGAGCATGACGACCATGCCGGTCTGTCCGACTTTGTCGTAGGCCTCGTCAAGAAGCTTGCCCATTACTTTCTTATTTATTATCTCGTTCTTGTAGCGGAAGCCGGGGTGCAGCGCGCAGTTGAAGAGCACGCGGCCCGGAGTCGTCTCTATCCATTTGCCGTCTACAGTGTCGCACTCCCACGCCGGGTCTTTTTTGAGCAGCACCTTTGAGTTGACGTGGACGAGCTCGTGATCGAGCGCCGAGAGCACGTCGTCCATGTCGCGGAAGTGCATACCCTCTCCCTTCATGCCGTCGCGCATCGTCGTGAGGTAGTAGACGCCGAGGATGATGTCCTGCGTCGGCGTTACGACCGGCTTGCCGCTCGCCGGCGAGAGCAGGTTGTTCGAGGAGAGCATGAGGACGCGCGCCTCGGTCTGCGCCTCGAGCGAGAGCGGGACGTGGACGGCCATCTGGTCTCCGTCGAAGTCTGCGTTGAAGGCTGTGCAGACGAGCGGATGCAGGCGTATCGCCTTTCCTTCTATAAGCACCGGCTCGAACGCCTGTATACCGAGGCGGTGGAGCGTCGGCGCGCGGTTGAGCATGACGGGGTGGTCCTTGATGATGTCCTCGAGGATTCCCCATACCTCGTCGCGTCCGCGTTCGATGAAGCGGCGGGCGCTCTTGACGTTCGGAGCGAGGCCGCTCTCGACGAGCTTGTGCATGACGAAGGGCTTGAAGAGCTCGAGCGCCATCTGCTTAGGCAGTCCGCACTGGTATATCTTGAGGTGCGGGCCGATGACGATGACGGAGCGGCCGGAGTAGTCGACGCGCTTGCCGAGAAGGTTCTGACGGAAGCGGCCTTTCTTTCCGCGCAGAAGGTCGGTGAGGCTCTTGAGCGGACGGTTGCCGGCACCAAGCACCGCCTTGCCGCGGCGTCCGTTGTCTATAAGCGCGTCTACGGACTCCTGGAGCATACGCTTCTCGTTGCGCACGATTATCTCGGGCGCGCGGAGCTCCTGAAGCTTGCGCAGACGGTTGTTGCGGTTTATGACGCGGCGGTACAGGTCGTTGAGGTCGGAGGTCGCGAAGCGTCCGCCGTCGAGCTGGACCATCGGGCGAAGGTCGGGCGGGATGACCGGAAGGACGGAGAGCACCATCCATTCTGGGCGTGAGTCGCTCTTGCGGAAATCCTCGGCCACCTGGAGGCGCTTGATCAGCTTGCGCTTCTTCTGCCCTGAGCACTCGGCTATCTCCTCGCGGAGCTGGTCGACGAGCGTGTCGATGTCTATCTCGTGCAGCAGCGTGTAGACGCCCTCTGCTCCGATGCCGGCCTTGAAACCGCCGTCGTAGGCTGCGCAGATATCCTGCTCTCGCTCGAGGATTATGTCGCCGCGCTCGAACGGCGATTCGCCGCCGTTGATGACGATGTAGCACGGGTCTTCTATCGTCTCCGTCTCCTCGACAGCCTGAAAGCGCTTCGGATATTTCTGCGTGTAGAGACGAGACTCGCTTTCTGATATTACGTCGTTTTTCGCGAAAGGAAGGTGGACGACGGCCGTGACTATGTACGCCTCCTGGTTGTTGAGAACCGTGCGGTCGGCCTTGAGCTCCGGATCGCGCTCAAGCATCACCTTTTTCTTGGTTTCCGATACGGTCTTGGCATCTTCCAGGGCTTCACCCTCTTTGTAGACCCTGTAGGCGGGCTCGACCTTGAAGAGGTCGTCTCCGAAGTCGCTGCGGAAACGGCTGACCTGAGACGCGGTGATGATATCGCCTTCGTCGACGGGGACGTCTTCGACCTTCGTTATGCGGTAGGCCTCCTCGGCCTTGAACTTCGGGTCGTAGAAACGATGGATGCGCTCCTCCGAAGCCGACATGAGAGAGCCGCGGCGGGCGAGGTCTATCCTGCGGCCTTCGCTGACTACCTTATATACCTTTTCACGGCGGCGAGTCGGAGCGAAATATACGACTTTCTCAAGTTCCTTCGTCGAAGCGCCGAGCAGCAGGCTGAGGCGGCTCGGTATGCCGCGGAGGTACCAGATATGGACGACGGGAGCGGCGAGCTCGATGTGCCCCATCCTCTCGCGGCGCACACGGTTGTCCGTGACCTCGACTCCGCAGCGTTCGCAGACAACGCCGCGGAATTTCGGGCCGCTGCGCTTATATTTGCCGCAGGCGCACTCGTAGCTCCTGATTGGGCCGAATATGCGCTCGCAGAACAGGCCGTCCTTTTCGGGACGGAGCGATCTGTAGTTTATGGTTTCGGGCTTTTTGACTTCCCCGCTGGAGAGCTCCCTGACTCTCTCCGGGGAAGAAAGCCTCATTCTTACTCCGGCGATTTCATGGCCTATGTTAGTCATTAATCTTCATCCCCCTGGTCACCGGTCTCCGGGCCGCTTTCAAATAAATCGTCGCTCAGCGCCGCGGCCTCTTTTTCCTCGTCGGTCTCGTGCAGTTCGAGCCCGCTGTATTCCGCGGCGTTCTCGTGGAACAGGTCGTCTATGCCGCTCGCGTGCGGCTTGACGGCGTCGCCCTCTCCGAGGAAGGCCGCGTCGATGTCGTCGACGGTCGCGTCGGGCTTGAAGGAGACGCGGCGCGAGCCTCTGTCGTCGTCGTCGCTGAGCACGAGCTCGCCGAATGTGCCGTCGGCGTACATTATCTCGACGTCGAGCGCGAGTCCCTGCAGTTCCTTTATGAGGACGCGGAACGACTCGGGCACGCCGGGCTTCGTGAGGTTTTCGCCCTTGACGATGCGCTCGTAGGTCTTGAGCCGTCCGCGGATGTCGTCGGATTTGACCGTAAGCATTTCCTGGAGCATGTGCGCCGCGCCGTAGCCCTCGAGCGCCCAGACTTCCATTTCGCCAAAACGCTGTCCGCCGAACTGGGTCTTACCGCCGAGCGGCTGCTGCGTGATAAGGCTGTACGGCCCTATCGAACGCGCATGGATCTTATCGTCGACGAGGTGTATGAGTTTAAGCATATACATGACGCCGACCATGACCTTGTTCGCCATCGGCTCCCCGGTGCGTCCGTCGTATATCGTTATCTTACAGTCGTCGCGCATCTCCGGGTATTTCGTGTCCTGTATCTTCTTGATGTCGTCAGCGATGTCCTCGGCGGTCACGGACTCGAATACCGGCGTGACGACCTTGTAGCCGTTCTCCCTCGCTACGAATCCGAGCATAGTCTCGAGAACCTGTCCGAGGTTCATACGGCTAGGAACGCCGAGCGGGTTGAGGACGACGTCTACCGGCGTGCCGTCCGAGAGGTACGGCATATCCTCTTCCGCCATGATGCGGGAGACGACGCCCTTGTTTCCGTGGCGGCCCGCCATCTTGTCGCCTTCCGTGATTTTGCGGAACTGCGCTACATAGACCTTGACGACTTCGTTGACGCCGGGGCTCATATCTTCGCTGTTCTTTTCGCGCGAGAGGCGCTTGATCTCGACGACCTTGCCGCCCTCTCCGTGCGGTACGCGCAGCGAGGTGTCGCGGACTTCGCGGGCCTTTTCGCCGAATATCGCGCGGAGCAGCTTCTCTTCGGGCGACTGGTCGGACTCGCCCTTCGGCGTCACCTTTCCGACGAGTATGTCGCCGGCCTTGACTTCCGCGCCTATTCTAACGATTCCGTCCTCGTCGAGGTTTTTCAGCGCGTCCTCGCCGACGTTCGGGATGTCGCGCGAAATTTCCTCTGGGCCGAGCTTCGTATCGCGGGATTCGACCTCGTATTCTTCTATATGTATAGACGTGTAGTAGTCTTCTTTGACGACGCGCTGCGAGAGCAGGATGGCGTCTTCGAAGTTGTAGCCTTCCCAAGAAACGAAAGCTACGAGCACGTTGCGTCCGAGCGCGAGTTCGCCTTCGTCGCAGGCCTGTCCGTCTCCGATTATCTCGCTCGCGTCTACGTGCTGCCCGTGGGAGACTATCGGGCGCTGGTGTATCGCGGTGCCCTGGTTCGAGCGGCGGAACTTCTGCATGCGGTATTCGTCGTAGCCGCCGTCGTCGGTCTTTATCTCTATGCGGTCGGCGTCCACGTAGGTGACGGTGCCCGCGCGGCGCGATACGACGCAGGAGCCGGAGTCCTTGGCGATGCGGTGCTCGATGCCGGTGCCGACTATCGGCGAGTCTGGGAACACGAGCGGAACGGCCTGGCGCTGCATGTTCGACCCCATGAGCGCGCGGTTCGCGTCGTCGTGCTCGAGGAACGGGATGAGCGCCGTCGATACGGAGACTATCTGTTTCGGCGATATGTCGAGATAGTCGAGCTCCTTCGGGTCTATCTCTATCGTGTTGTCCTGGTGACGGACGTAGATGCCGCCGGTGGACGACGGGACGATGTATCCGTTGTCGTCTATCGGAAGGTCGGCGCGTCCGACATAGAATTCGTCTTCTTCGTCCGCGGAGAGGTAGACTATCTCGTCCGTAACCTTTCCGTCGACGACTTTGCGCCGCGGGCAGACAAGGAAGCCGTATTCGTTAATGCGCGCGAAAGTCGCGAGCGATGTGACGAGTCCGATGTTCGGGCCTTCCGGCGTTTCTATCGGGCAGACGCGTCCATAGTGCGTATGGTGGACGTCGCGGGCCTCGAAGCCGGCGCGTTCGCGCGATAGGCCTCCGGGGCCGAGCGCCGAGAGACGGCGGCGGTGGGTAAGCTCAGCGAGCGGGTTCGTCTGGTCCATGAACTGCGAGAGCTGTCCAGAGCCGAAGAACTCGCGCAGCGCTGCGGATATCGGGCGGACGTTGATAAGGTCTTTCGCCATCGCCGTCGCGAGGTCTGGCGTCGTCGTCATGCGTTCACGCGCGATGCGCTCCATGCGCAGGAGTCCTATGCGGACCTGGTTCTGGAGAAGTTCGCCGACGGCGCGCACGCGGCGGTTGCCGAGGTGGTCGATGTCGTCCGTGTGCTCTTCCCCGTCGCGCAGACGGATGAGACCCTTGACTATCGCGACGACGTCGGTGACCGTCAGCAGGCGCTCCGACTGCGCTATGTCGAGCTGGAGCCTGCGGTTTATCTTATAGCGTCCCACGCGTCCGAGGTTGTAGCGTCTCGGGTCGAAGAAGATGCTCGAGATGTACTCGCGCGCGTTCTCCATACGCGCCGGTTCGTTCGGGCGCAGCTTGCGGAAGAGCTCGAGCATCGCCTCGTCGGGCGTGTTCGTGTTGTCGCGCTCTATGGTCACGGCGAGCGACGGGTCTATGTCCCAGACCCAGACCTTCGTGCGTCCGTGGTTCCATAGGATCTCCATGTGCTCTTTCGTGAGGCGAGTGTTCTTGCGTATCTCGACCGTGCCGGTGCCGTCCGGGGAGATTATGTCCTCCGCGAGCAGCATTCCGCGCACGTCGTCGTCTACGAGGTCCTTCTCCACTTCCTTGCCGTCGAAGAGATGAATCAGCTCGTCGGTGCTCTGCACGCCGAGGGCGCGGAGCATCTGCGTGACGGGTATTTTCTTACGGTTGTCTATCTTCACGGAGAGCACGTCGCCAGCCGCGAGGTCGAACTCAATCCACGCGCCGCGGTCCGGGATGAGCTTCGCGATGAAGGTCTCCTGCCCGGGGATGCCGAACTCCGCGCTGTAATAGACTCCGGCGGAACGCGCAAGCTGGTTGACTACGACGCGCTCCGTGCCGTTGATGATGAATGTTCCCCTTTCGGTCATGGCGGGGAAGTCGCCAAGGTAGATGTCTTCTTCTTTGATTTCGCCGCTCTTTTTGTTCACCAGACGAATCGTCGCGCGCAGAGGTCTCGACCATGTAAGGTCCCTGCTGCGCGCCTCATCCAGACTGATGGGCACGGGATCGACGTAGTATCTTACGAATTCGAGCGCGAAGGAACCGTCGTAGCTTTCGATGGGGAATATCTCATCGAAAAGTTCCTGGAGCCCCTGAGAAGCGCGTCTGTCAGGCTCGGTGTCCGCCTGAAAAAACCACTGGTATGAGTTGCGCTGTACCTCTACAAGGTCCGGCAGCGGAATCAGATTTTTTCCCTTGCCGAATGTCTTGCGGCGTTCGTATGCTTTGCCCGAGGTCTGTCTTACCTGCATGGGCGCATCCTCCCCATTCAAGAATTTATAAGAATGTACAATCGTACAAATGGAAATTATAACAAAAAAGCGACAGCTGTCAATAGACAGGTGTCGCCTGTTTTTATATTCGGCAAGTATTTCCTCTGCGTCCGGTTTCCCGACGTAGGCTATTATGTAACAGCGGACGGTGTTTTGTCAAGCTTTTAGCGCGCCATCACACCGCGCCCAGCGTGATGGCGTTGCCTCGCGGCGCGACGCGCGCTAATATGTCGCTTGACGCGCGCGGAAGTCGCGGCGCGCGGTACAAAGGAGTGTTGTGAGTGAAGAATTATGAAAATCTCTCGTCTTTCAGTAAGGACGAGCTGATAAGGCTCATTGAGATATATTCAAAGAACTGGCTGGCGATGGACGGCGTGTGGTTTCAGTCGGTCGAGCGGCGCGACGGCATGGACGCGGCTATGTATCACGACGCGGAGGCGTGGCGGCGCTTCACGGTCATCGAGGCTAAGCGGATCAAGGAATTTCTCGGGTTGCCGGAGCGCGCGGGGCTCGAAGGGCTGGCTAAGGCGCTTCGGCTTCGCTTCTACGCGAATCTCAACGAGGACGAGCTTACGATAGAGGGGGACAGGCTCGTCTACACGATGGTGAAGTGCCGCGTGCAGACGGCGCGCGGGCGCAAGGGTATGCCCTTCCATCCGTGCAGGCCGGTCGGCTGCATCGAGTACGCCGGCTTCGCGCGAACGATAGACGACCGTATCTCATGCCGCTGCCTGAGCTGCTATCCAGAGGTGACGGACGAGGGCTGCTGCTGCAAGTGGGAGTTCGCGCTCGAAGACGTGGAGGAAGCGTAGCGCAAGGACGGCCGGTCCGCGTGAAGTGACGTTAGAAAATTCCGAGTGGGGCCGAAACGCGCCGGCGCGCGGCAGTTTGCGCCAGGCGCGCCGTCCCGGCGGCGTCCGGATAAAACAGGCGCCGCTTACTCCACGCGTGCAGACGGAGCGGCGGCTTCGCCCGCGCGCCGTGAGTATGCGGCGCTTTTGTTGATTTATGGATTTTTCGAAGAACCCGCAGGCTTCTCCGCGGCGCATGGAAATTTCCGCGGTTCTGCGGATTTTTCCAAACTAATGGAATTCTCCGTAAGCTTACGACGTTTTCATAAGTTCCGTTAAGATTTCCTTTGGCGCGCGAAGCTTTCCAAAGCTTCCGGAAATTGCCGCGCTCGCAGCGTTTTCCGGCGCGCGGAGCTGATTACGCGCAGCGCGCGGCTACGCCTCGCTTTCGTGCTCCTCGGCGTATTTGCTCGCCTCGCGCGTCATGCGCTTGTATATCGCGGAGCAGTAGAGCGCGCCCATCGGGTTGTGCGCGAGGACGCGGTCTTTCGCGGCGACGGGGACGACCGGCGCTTTAGAATATTTTATGAAGAGCGCGTCGTGTCCGACGCAGAGGCCGAGCAGCAGGTTGAGGTCGGTTTTAGCTTCTGCGAGCACTGCGGCCTGTTCGATGGGGTTGCACGAGACTTTGCCGACGCGTTCGCTCTGCATCGCGCCCATCTCGGCCTTCGGCACGCCGCAGACTTTGCAGTTGACGGTCGCTATCTCGAAATATTTTTCGAGTATCGCCGAGAGCTTGGCGGCTTCCTCCGAGAAGGCCGAGCAGAAGGCGAGGCCGAGCTTTTTATAGCCCATTTTCTGCGAGAATATTATTATCTCCTGTATGCGGTTCGCCTCGCCGTAGTATTCGGCCTCGACCTCCGAGGCCGCCCGCATCATGCGGCGGTCGGTCTCGTCCGCGTAGAGCGCCGCGGCGTCGCACGAAGTGCAGGCGTTTCCCTCGCGGCACGGTTTTTCAGTGCATTTGTCGCATCTCATCTATAACTCGCCTCTTTCGTATTTTTTCATATCGTCTGGTATCGGGGCCTCTATCGCGCGTCCGCGCAGCGCCGGCGGCAGGGCCGGGTCGTCGGGGAATTTCACGAGCCGCGCGTGGAGCAGCGGCCGTTTTCCCATTTTGCCGCCGTATTTCGCGTCGCCGGCTATCGGGTGGCCTATCGCGGCGAGGTGAGCGCGCGCCTGATGCGGGCGGCCCGTCACGAGCTCCGCCTCGACGACGCTCCTGTCTCCGGCTGTCGCTATCCTTCTGTATATCGTCAGCGCGCGCTGCCCGCGCTCGTCGGGGCGCACCGTGTTCGTCCGCGCGTCCTTGAGCAGCGGGATTTCGATTCGCCCGCTCTCCTCCGTCACGCCCTCGACGACGGCGCGGTATATCTTTTTTATTTTCCGTTCGCGTACCAGCTCGGCGAGCACGCGCTGCGCCCGCCCAGTGAGCGCTATTATCACCGCGCCCGATGTGTTCCTGTCGAGGCGCTGCACCGTCGCGGGGCGGTAGTCGCTCCGGCTCCAGCCGAGCTCCGCGAGCGCGCGCGTAATCAGCGAGTCGCCGCCGCGCTCGTCGGGCTGGGTCAGAAGCCCCGCCGGTTTGTTGACTATCCAAGCGAAATCGTCCTTGTAGAGCGTTTCTAGCGGCTTCGCGCGGACAGGCCCGCGTTCCGGCGCGGCCGTCTCTTTTAAGCCGTCTTCCCACGGCACGGTCAGCCGCTGGCCTTCGGCGAGGCGCGCTTCGCCTTTGGTGCGCTTCCCGTCGAGGCGCACTTCGCCGGTGCGTATCGCCTTCATTATCGCGCCGAGCGGCACGCCGGGCCACAGGGTCCGCAGCACGCGGTCGACCCTGCGCCCGTCGTTGTCGGCGGATATTATCAGCTCGCGCGCCATGCTATTTTTTCCAGAAACGGCGCTGCGTCGAGTTGTTCCACGCTGATATGGGCTGCTCGTCCGTAAGGTTCTTGACCGAGTCCTTCCAGCAGAACATCTTGAAGTCGAGCTCGTCCGCCGACGAAACTATGAGCGCCTCGGGCGTCGCGGGGACGACGGGCGAGCCGTACTCGCGCAGCCCGTGGTGGCTGAGCAGTATGTGCGAGAGGTGCGTCCTGAGCTTTTCGGAGAGGCCGAACTGCGCGGCGAGCTCCGAGAATTTCAGGTAGCCCTGCGCGACGTGGTCGAGCAGCGCGCCTTCGACCGTGATTTCGGGGACGGGCGTCATGCGGTATGATTCGAGCTTGCCGATGTCGTGCAGCAGGGCCCCCGCGATTACAATTTCCTTGTCCACGTCGTAGCCCGAGGCCGCCATAGACTCGGCCATCGCCTTCGCGCACGATGCGACGGAGACCGTGTGCTCGAGCAGACCGTTGGCGTAGGCGTGATGGTGGCTCACTGCGGCCGGCCAGTCGCGGAAGCGCGTCCAGCGGTCGCCGCCGAATACGAAGCGCAGGAACTTCCCCGCCTCGCCGCGGCACTCGTTCACGAGCCCCTCAAAGCGCGCAGTAAGCTCGCCGACCGGTATCGGCGAGTGCGGCAGGTAGCCCGCGGGCGGATATTTTTCCTGATTGAGCAGAGTTATCTTGTTGAAGTTGAATTGAAGCAGTCCGCGGTACTCGGCGACCTTGCCGTTGACGCCGACCGTGCGGCCAGTTAGCTGGACTATGCGCTCGGGCGGCAGCTTGTCGTCGTCGCTCTGCGGCGCGGCCTCGGACTTGTCGAGCCACTGGGCGTCGGACCAGACCTTCGCCTCGACCGTGCCGAGCGCGTCGGTCGCGGTCACGTCGTAGTACGGCTTGCCGTTTTTATCGCTTTTCTGCGAGATATAGCTGATGACGAATATCGCCTTGAAGAGCGCGCCCGCGGGGAGCTTGCGCACTTCCTGGCTGTTGAGAAGCGTGTTGGAGGTCATACTTCATCTTCCTTCCGTAAAGGCAGTTTCGCATTTGCTAATGATAGCATTTTTCCGCCGATTTCAAAGCGCCGCGGACATTTAATACATCAGCGCTTCGGACAGCGCGCATGCAGCGGCGCGTGTATAATATGGATATGCCATGATTGCTCATTAAAAGGGGGAAATGTCCATGAGTACGGTCAACTGGGAAACAAGGCTTTCCGAGGCGGCGCTCAGCGTCAAGCCGTCGCCGATACGCGCGCTCCTGAAGTACACGAAGACGCCCGGCGTCATATCTTTCGCCGGCGGCAACCCCGACCCCGCGGTCTTCCCCGTCGCCGAGTTCGCGGAGGCCGCGCAGATACTCTCACGCGAAGGACGCGACGTGCTCCAGTACGGCGCGACGAACGGCTACGAGCCTCTCAAAGATTATGTTGCGAAGTGGATGGCCCCGCGCATGGGACGCGAGACAGCGCCCGACGAGATGCTTATCACGACCGGCTCGCAGGAGGGGATGGACCTTCTGTGCGCCGTCCTCATAAACGAGGGCGACACGATAATAGTCGAGGGGCCGACATATCCCGGAGCGCTCCACGCGATGCGCAACCGCGGAGCACGCTTCCTTTCCGTACCGTGCGACAAGGACGGCCTGCGCGTCGATCTTCTGCCTTCCGTCATAGAGGAGGGACGGAAGAACGGGCACAATATCAAATTCATCTATACGATAGTGAATTTTCAAAATCCATCCGGCGCTACTCTGACGGCGGAGCGGCGCGCGGAGCTTCTAAAAATTGCCGAAAAGTACGACCTCGTCATATTCGAGGACGACCCGTACGGACATCTGCGCTACGAGGGCGCGGACGTGCCTACAATCTTCTCGATGGACAAAGAGCGCAGCGGGCGCGTCGTCTACGCCTGCTCCTTCTCGAAGATACTCGCGCCCGGCACTCGCGTCGCGTGGATAGCCGGCGACAAAGAGCTTATAAACAAGATGGTGATGATAAAGCAGGGGACGAACCTCTGCACCAGCGTCGTCGCGCAGGCGCTCGTCTACGAGTACTGCCGCCTCGGCCACCTCGACGGCTTCCTGCCGAAGATAATCTCGCACTACGCGAAGAAGCGCGACGCTATGGACGCGGCCTTCAGGAAGCACCTGCCGCGGAACGCGGTCTTCCACAGGCCGGAGGGAGGCTTCTTCTTCTGGATTCAGGTTCCCGGCGTAGACTCGACGCAGCTCTTTATGAAGGCGATAGAACACGGCGTCGCTTTCGTCACGGGGCCTTCCTTCTACGCCGAGCCGGGAATGGGGACGGACTTCATGCGCACATGCTTCACCTTCGCGCAGCCCGAGGAGATAGAAGAAGGGGCGAAACGTCTCGCCGCGGCGATAAAAGAGCTGTAACGCCGCAGATTTAAGAAAAGCGCGAAGCCGGGGGCGAGCCTCCGGCTTTTTCGTTTTCTTTACAGCGGCGGCGCGCGGTGCTAGACTTTGCCGGAAAACTTGGATTTACGGGGAGAACATGCAAAAAATGGCGGAAGACATAATCACTGCGCAGGCGACGGCGTGGGGCGAGGGCGGCATCGCGATAGTGCGCCTCTCGGGCGAGGGGTGCGCGCGGCTCGCTGGGAAGATTTTCAGCGGGCGGCGCCCGTTCGAGGAACAGCCGCCGCGATATATGGCGCTCGGCACGCTGCGCACGCGCGGCGGCGAAGCCTTCGACGAGGCTCTCGCGGTGCGTTTCCCGCGCGGCGCAAGCTATACAGGCGAGGAGAGCGCGGAGATACACTGCCACGGCGGCCTCCTCTCGGCGCAGAAATGCGTGGAGGAGCTCTGCGCGCTCGGCGCGAGGCTCGCTGAGCCCGGCGAGTTCACGCGGCGCGCCTTCGTCAACGGGCGCGTGGATCTCGCGCAGGCCGAGGCGGTGCTCGGGATAATAAAGGCGCGCAGCGACGAGGCGCTAAAAGCCTCGGCCCGCGCCCTACAGGGAGGGCTGACCGCCGAAATCAAAAAATTCATGGACGAGCTGACGGAACTCGCCGCGGCGCTCGAAGTAGACCTGGATTTTCCCGAAGAGGGCGAGGGCTTCATAGCGCCGGACGAAAGCGCGGCGCGCATAAAGGCTCTCGCGGCACGCGGCGCCGAGCTGCTTTCGAAATGCCGCGCCGGGATGCTGCTCCGCGAGGGGGCGCGCGTCGCCATAATAGGCCGCCCGAACGTCGGCAAATCCTCGCTGCTCAACGCCCTGCTGGAAGAAAACCGTGCGATAGTTACCGCCGCGCCGGGCACGACGCGCGACAGCATAGAGGAAACCTTCATATATAAGGGACTCCCGATACGCATAATAGACACGGCCGGCATCCGCGAGACCTCCGACGAGGCCGAGGCGATAGGCGTCGGCCGCTCGCTGCGCGCGATGAAAGAGGCCGACGTAGTCCTCTGGGTCATAGACGGCTCGGCCCCCGACCTGTCGTGCGGCCCCAACGGCGGTTCCGCCGCGCCCGACGGAACGATAATAGTAGTGAACAAGAGCGACCTGCCGCAGAAAATCACCGAAGAAACCCTGAACGCGGAATACCCCGGCGCGGAAACAGTCTCCATATCGGCGGCGCGCGGCGACGGCATCGAAGAGCTCAAAGAAATAATATTCCGACGCGTCTCCGGCGGAGGCGCGCTCGCGGGCGGCTACGCCGTCACGGCGCGGCAGATGGAATGCCTGACAGAGGCCGGGAAGGCGATAGACGAGGCCGCGGCCTCGATAGAGGCCGGAGCCGGAAACGACGCGACGATAGCCTGCGTGGCGGAGGCGCGCGCCGCGCTTTCGTCGCTGCTCGGCCTCGACGCCTCTGAGAACCTTCTCGACAAGGTCTTCGGAAATTTCTGCGTCGGGAAATAACGTCTTGCCCGAAGAATTTCCGCAGAAGTGCCGCCGCGCGAAGTCGTAAAAAACTCTCCGTTGCAATTTCATAGCGATATGATAGGATTATAAAAAGTTACGGATTCAGGAAATTGTCCAAAAAGGGAGGGGTGCGGCCGATGAAAACGCTGAGAATACATAATTGTAATCTAATAGCCATTACCCCCCCCCCGTGCATACTGTAAGTATTCGTCATTAACTCCACGTGCCAGATATACTCGGACTAAAACGGCGCTCCGTGCGCGGCGTTTTCCTGACGCCGCCGCGGAGCGCCGTCTTTTCATGCAGTACGGAAAATTCGCCGACGACTCGTAGCGCGCGAGGACGGCGCACGCCGCCTGCCTTTTTATACTCGTCAACATCCTAGAAATAATCCAAACCCAACGGCATAAAGGAAGGAACACGGCGCGCATGCTGCTGTTGGTGGTGTGCGCTTCGGCGGACGGTTTTGCGGAACGGCGCGGATTTCGGGAATGCGCGCAAAAACATGCGACAAAAATTCTTAGAAAGGAAGCAACGCAAAGATGATTTCGTCAAAAAGCAGGAAGAAAAAATTTTTCAGAGCGCTCGCAGTCTGCGCGGTCGCGCTGATGTTCAGTACGTCGGTAGTTATTAGCGTGGAAGCGGCAAACGTCGCTCATCCAGACGGAGATGCAAGCGCTACGGGAGTCAACAGCACCGCACTAGGCTCAACAGCCAAAGCAGAAGGCAATCTCAGCACAGCAGTAGGCTACGGCGCTCATACAGACACTACACATGAGGGTACTGCCATCGGATACAACGCACAGACAGGCGGATATCAGGCTACAGCCAGCGGTTCAGGCGCTAACGCAACGGCGCTTCGCAGCACAGCAACAGGAGCTGCCGCCGAAGCGTCTGGCACTCGCGCCACAGCAAGCGGGTACAACGCAGAAGCAACAAAGGAAGATAGTACTGCAACTGGGGTAAACGCATCTGCGTCGGGTACGCGCAGCTCGGCATACGGCAATGCGGCACAAGCCAGTGCAATGGAAAGCACCGCCATCGGTGACGGCGCAATCGCAGAGGCCAATCACAGCTCCGCTTTCGGCGTTGGGGCACATGCGCAGGGAATACAGAGCACGGCCATAGGGCACGATTCACAAGCATCCGGTGTTCTTAGTTACGCAAGTGGGTATCAAGCGAACGCCTCTGGCAATGAAAGCATTGCTATGGGTACGAACGCGACATCAACAGGCTACGCCAACGTCGCCATCGGAAGTAACTCCCAGACGGCAAACCACTACAGCGTAGCAGTCGGAGCAAACAGCAGTGCAACTGCGGAAAACTCTGTCGCAATAGGATACGATTCCATAGCCAACCGAATGAACACCGTCTCCTTCGGTAACGACACGCTCAAACGCCAGCTGACGAACATCGCGGACGGCGGTGTCTATCAGGGAAGCTCTGACGCCGTGACGGGCAATCAGCTCTGGAACGCATACCAGCGCATGGACGACCTGAAGGAAGACATCAACATCGTCGGCGCGCACGCCGCGGCTCTCTCGGGGCTTCACCCGATACAGTACGACCCAGATATGCCGACGACCCTTTCCGCCGCCGTCGGCACGTACCGCGACGAGTACGCAGTCGCGGTCGGCGTCTTCCACTACACGCGCGAGACGGTGATGTTCAACCTCGGCGCTTCGATATGCTCGGACGGCGACCTCATGGGGCGCGCGGGCGTGAGCTTCGCGGTCGGCAAGGGCGGTGAGAAGTCGAATAAGCGCGCGAAGGACGCCGCCTCGATGCAGAAGCGCATGGACGAGTTGGAAGCGATGCTCGCGAAGCTGATGGAGGAAAACGAACAGAACAAGCAGACCATCATCGAGCTTACGTCGCAGCTCGAAGCAAAGAACTGACGAAATTCCGCAGGAGCGACTCAGCTCCGCTCCTGCTTAGGCACGGCCCGCGCGCGGGCGCGCGCCGAAACTCTTAAAAAAGTAAAAAAGTTTGGCGCGCCGCCGCGATTCTGCCAGGGGGACGGCGGCGCGTTACAAGAATCGGGACGGCGAAATCTGCCGTCCCGATTTGGTTTACGCTGTCCGCGAACGGAGCGCGGAGTTTAGTACGACTTCGCGAATATCGCCTTTCTCGCGTTTTCCTTGCCCGTGTAGAAGCATTTGCCGCGCTCTTCGGAGTGGGCGAAGGGGAAGCAGCGCGGGGTCGCGCCTGTCGCTTCTTTGATTGCCTGCTCGTCTTCCTTGCTTCCCGCGAAGAACACTTCGATGAAGCCGCCCTTTTCCTCGAGCACTTTCTTGAATTCCTCAAGGCTCCCGGCCTTGTGGGTGTTCGCGATGCGGAACTGGAGCGCGCGGTTGTAGAGGTTCTGCTGTATCTCGTCGAGCAGCGCGGGAATCGCGGACGCGGCTTCGCTCCACGCTATGTCGAGCTTCTCGCCTGTGTCGCGGCGCACGACGCGCAGCTTCTCCGCAGCGTATTCCTTTTCTCCGAGCTCGATGCGGAGCGGCACGCCTTTCTGGAGGTGCGAGAAGAAGCGGTCGCCCGGGCGCATGTGGAACTGCTTGTCGATGTTGACGCAGCGTCCGCCGAGCGCGGCGTTGAGCTGCGCGCGGAGCTCCTCTGCCTTCGGCAGCAGCGCGCTCTCGATCTTCGCGTCGTCGGTCGAAATCGGGACTATGACGCATTTGACGGGGGCGATGCGCGGCGGCAGGACGAGGCCGTCGTTGTCGGAGTGCGTCATTATGAGAGCTCCGATGAGGCGCGTCGAGACGCCCCAGCTCGTCGTATAGGCGTATTCCATCGCGCCGTCCTTGTTCTGGAACTGGATGTCGAAGGCCTTCGCGAAGTTCTGTCCGAGGAAGTGGCTGGTCCCGGCCTGAAGCGCTTTCTTGTCGCTCATCATGGCCTCGCAGGTGTATGTGCTGTCGGCTCCGGGGAAGCGCTCACCCTCGGTCTTTTCGCCCTCGAGCACGGGAAGCGCGAGGTATTCCGTCATTATGCGGCGGTAGACTTCGAGCATACGCAGCGTCTCTTCGACGGCCTCTTCTTTGGTCGCGTGGGCGGTGTGCCCTTCCTGCCAGAGGAATTCGGAGGTGCGGAGGAAGAGGCGCGGGCGCTTCTCCCAGCGCATGACGTTTGCCCACTGGTTGATGAGTATGGGCAGGTCGCGCCACGACTGCACCCACTTGCTGTACATGTGGCCGATGACGGTCTCGGAGGTCGGGCGCACGATGAGCGGCTCCTCGAGCTCCTCGCCGCCGGCGTGGGTGACGACGGCGCACTCGGGCGCGAAGCCCTCGACGTGCTCGGCCTCTTTGGAGAGGAACGACTGAGGTATCAGCAGCGGGAACGAGGCGTTGACGTGCCCGGTTTCCTTGAATGCGTCGTCGAAGTGCTTCTGTATCATTTCCCAAATCGCGTAGCCGGTCGGGCGTATTACCATGCAGCCGCGCACCGGCGCGTAGTCCGCCATCTCCGCGGCGCGGATGACGTCGAGATACCACTGCGAATAATTTTGTTCCTTCGGCGTAATGTTCTTTGCCATATCCTGTCCTCCAATGAAATTCTATCTTGACGCTTTTTTCAAAGACTTTTTTCCGTAACGGAACGCAGCGCCGCCGCGAGGCCGCGCTTACCTCCTATTCTATCACTTTACGCGCGGCTTTTGAACTTTTACGCGTACGGCGGAGCGCCGCCCTCCGGAGGCGAAGCTCTGGATAACGCCGCCGCGTACGGATTGGCATGGCGCTATACAGATGAATGCGGCTCACGCTTGACTTTTGCCGCTTCGCTGGTATATTTTAATATAGTCGCGAACTAAAGCGCTGAATAAAATACCGGAGGTTCAGCAATGTCAAATCAGTGGAAAGACGATTTTACGGACCAGCTTTGCGACGCCATCGTCGCAATCACCGACAGGGACGAAGCGTACCGCTTCCTCGAGGACCTGGCGACCTTTTCTGAAATCAAGGCCTTTTCGCAGCGGCTCCAGGTCGCCGGGCTTCTCATAAAAGGCTTCTCGTATCCGCAGATTGTCCAGGCGACTGGCGCGAGCACGGCGACTATCAGCCGCGTCAAGAAATTCGTCGAGTACGGCACGGACGGCTACCGCGACGTGCTGCGCAAGCTCGAGAGCAAGGCCGCCGAGGAGGCCGCGCCGAAGAAGAAAAGCGTGAAGAAGTAATGCGCTGCGTATTTTTCCCGCTCGCGCACGGCGGGCCGCTGCCGGACGAGATGGCGGCGCTTCTCGACGGCGCTTCCGTCTGGCTGACCGCACGCGGCGAGGACGAAATTTCACGGCTTTCCGAGACTCTGCCGCCGGGAGCCGAATTTGCGGGCGGTTCCGTGACGGCGGGCGCGGCGCTGTCCGACGTGGCGCCCGCCGCGGTCGCCTGCGCCGAGGCGCTCGGCGGGATAGACGCCCTCGTTTTCGCGCCGGCATTGTCGTCGAAGGAACGCCTGCTCCTCGACATATCGCCCGTGGATTTTTCGGCGCACGTCTCGGCGCTGAACGTTTTCTTCGAGGCCTGCAAATGCGCGCTGCCTTATATGATGGGGCGGGAAGCCCCCGTCATAGCCGTGCGGCTGCCCGGCGAGCCCGCGAATCTCACTGAGCGCATGTACCGCGCCGCGATGGAGTCGATGCTGGAGGACATGGCGTCGGAGCTCGGCGAGTGGGGCGTGGCTGTTAAGAAATTTTACGATTAAGAGGATTTTTCGGCTACGGCGGCCCCGGCCCAGCGCAGCAGTATCGCGTAGGCGGCGAGGTCGTCGACGTTTCTCGGCGGCGTGCGCAGCGAGAGCGGGACGAGCTTCATGAGCCCGCGCGGCGGGTGCAGCCGCCAGTATATTTCGCGCGCTTCGAGCGTGGTTCCGTATTCTTCGACGACCGTATGAGGAAACGTCAGCGCCGAGCGAAATTCCCCGGACGAGGTGCCGCTTCCGACGTATACGGCTTCGGGGCGGATCTGCGGGATTTCCACGGCGCTCCCCTCCTGTTCCCACTCCGCGAGAGATTTCCAGTCGCCGCGCTCTATGGCGAGAATCAGCCTTTTTCTCTCGTCCGACGGCACGATTGCGGAAAAGAGCAGCCGCCCGCCGTCCGCGAGCGCGAAGCCCGTCTTCCAGCGGCCCGGGTCAATTCCCGCGATCATTGAATATCCCGCGCTCGACCGACTCCCAGCGCGGATACATCCACATCCACTGCTCGGGGTGGGCCTTTATGCCCTCCGATATGACGGCGTTGAGGTCGTCTGTGCTTGTCTGTATGTTCTTGCCGAAGGGTTCGCCGTTCCGTCCCTTCATCGGCGGGTAGAATTTCATCGAGAAGGTCACGCCGTCAGGATTGCGCACGCATATCCCGGGAATCACGTCGCAGCCGAGCTTCGCCGCGAGCTTGGCCGGGCCGAGAGGCGTGCTCGCCGGGAAGCCCATGAAGGGCGAGACAACCCCGGCCTCCTTCGCGTCCTGGTCTACTGGGACGGCTATTATTTCGCCGTTTTGGAGCGCCTTTATCATCGACTTGAGGTCGTTCGCCTTGCCGAGCGCCTTCGCTCCGCCCGCACGGCGCAGCTCTTTTATCAGCTCCGTTATGCGTTCGTCGCGCTGGTCGGCCCCGAGAGAATTTATCGGCAGGCCGTGGTGCGCCAGCCAGCAGGCGGAATACTCCCAGTTGCCGATGTGCGCCGTCGCGAGCATCGCACCGCGCCCCGACTTCACCGCCTCGAAGAGATATTCGTGTCCCTCGCTGCTTACGAGCGAGTCTATCTTGTCCGCCATCAGCGGCATACGCGCGAACTCGGCGGCGGCGCGCCCGAAGTGTTCGTATGCCCCGCGCACTATCTCCTCGGCGCGCCCGCGCGAAACCCCGAGGACGCGCGAGCAGCGTTCGGCGGCCTCGGCGACCTTCCTGCGCGAGAAGCGCGCGACGAGCGAGCCGAGCTTTCCGCCGAGCGCGACGGCGCGCTCGTGCTCCATGCGGCAGCAGAGCGCGCGGAATATATTAAGAGAATGCCATATAAGCGGCTGTCCTTTTCCCGGCATGAGAACTCCCCTTATGCGGCGCGGCTCTCCGCGCCCGCGTCATATATGCAGAAATTATACTATAAGCGCGGGGCCCCGAACGAAGCCCCGCGCCTTTCGCCTTCGCGCCGTGAAGCTAGAGAGCTGCGGCGCTGTTTTTGGTTTTTCTGAAGTAGAGTATAAGCACCGCGATTCCGGCGATTGCGGCGACACTCGCTAGGATGTCGTAATGTATCGCGGCGACCGCCGTCAGCCCGAAGGCGACGCGCTCCCAGCGGCGCAGGTTCCTGTAGAACCAGCCCTCGAACGCGCCCGCGAGAGCTATGACGCCGAGCACCGCCGAGACGACGAGTATCACGAGCTCGACCGGCTCCACGTTCTGAAGCAGCAGCATCGGGTTATAGACGAAGCAGTAGGGCAGCAGGTACGACGCAAGCGCTATCTTCGTCGCGGTGACGCCGGTCTTCGCCGGACTCGCGCCCGCAATGCCCGCGCCGGTGAAGGCCGCGAGGCAGACCGGCGGCGTCAGGTCGGCCATGATGCCGAAGTAGAAGACGAAGAGGTGCGCCGATAGCGGCAGGACGTTCATGCCGATGAGCGCCGGCGCTATTATCGTGCTGCACACGATGTAGTTCGCCGTCGTCGGGAGCCCCATGCCGAGTATGAGGCAGGCGACCATCGCCATTATAAGCGTCAGCAGCAGGCTGCCGCCCGAGATTTCTATTATGTTGTTCGAGATGGTGAGGCCGAGCGAGGTCAGAGACGAGGTGCCGACGATGAAGCCGACGAGCGCGCAGGCGAGAGCGACCCCGAGGGCCCCGCGCGCGCCCTCGACGAGCGCCTCTATGTTGTCGCGCAGCGACATGCGCGTGTTCTTCTTGAGCGCGCTGACGAGTATGACCGAGACGACGCCGATGAAGCCCGCGCGCAGCGGCGTGTACTTCATGAGCAGCGTCACGATTATAACGATGACGGGAATCAGCAGATGTCCGTCGCTCTTCATGACCTCGCGCGCGCTTGGGAGCTCCTCCTTCTTTATCCCCTCGAGCCCGTCGCGGCGCGCGCGGACGTGGACGTTGGTGAATATAGCGGTGTAATAGATGAGCGCCGGGATTATCGCCGCCGCCGCTATCGAAAGATAGGGGATGTTAAGGAACTCGCTCATGATGAAGGCTCCGGCCCCCATTATCGGCGGCATGAGCTGACCGCCCGTCGAGGCGCAGGCCTCGACCGCGCCCGCGTAGTGCGGCGCGTAGCCGACCTTTTTCATAAGCGGTATCGTGAAGGTGCCCGTAGTCGCGACGTTGGCGACCGACGAGCCGTTTATCGTGCCGAGCAGCCCCGAGGCCACGACGGCGACCTTGGCAGGGCCGCCCGGGCTGCTGCCCGCGAGCGCGAGCGCGAGCTCGTTGAAGAACTTCGCGCCGCCGCTCTTGCCGAGGAAGGCCCCGAAGATTATGAACACTATGACGAAGGTCGCCGAGACTCCGAGCGCGAGACCGAAGATGCCTTCGGAGGTAAGGTACATGTGCTGTATTATCCTGTTGAGCGAATAGCCGCGAATCTGGAACATCCCGGGCACGTAGTTGCCGAAGTAGCAGTAGAGCAGGAACAGCACGCTGAGACAGGGGAGCACGTTTCCGACGACGCGCCGCCCGGCCTCGACGACCAGCACTATCGCGGCGATGCCGAGATATATCTCGTAGCCGAGCGGCTCCGCGCCGCGCCGCGCGATGTCGTTGAAGAACACCGCGATGTAGCCGACGACGCAGGCCGATGCCGCCGCGAGCAGCCAGTCATACCACGGCGTGCTGACCTTGGACGACCTGCGCGTCGCGGGATAGAGCACGAATACCGCGACGATGGCGAACGTCAGATGCACCGCGCGCTGTATCGTTATCGGTATCGTCGCGACGCCGGCCGTGTAAAGGTGGAACAGCGACATCGCGGCGAGCCAGCAGGTTATGAAGAGCCCCTGCCCGCCCGAGAGTTTTCTGTAGCGGCTCTCCTGGTCGTACTTCTCGACCAGGTTCTGGACCTCCGCCTCGTCCATGCTCACTTTGTCGAGCAGCGACGCGGAGTTTCTGTTTTCTTCCATAAAATTTTTATCCTCCTCAAAGCCGAATGCGCGGCGCGCTTATCCCGCCGCGCGCATCAAAGCGGAATTTCGTTATTTCGCGCTTCCGGCCTCACCGTAATATCTCTGCGCTCCCGGATGGAGCGGTATCTGTATGAATTTAAGGTTCTCGGGCGACATCGAGGAAAGCCTAGACGAAACGTTGAGAATGTCGCCCTTCTTATCGTAAAGAGCCTTCGTCATGCTGTAAGCGAGCTCCTCGCCGAGTTTGTCGTTCGTAACGAGGACGTTCCAGCTCGCCATGGACCTCACGGCCTTCTCCTGTCCTTTATAAGTGTTCGCCGGTATCTCGAAGGGCAGATAGTAGGGCAGCGCCTTGCAGAGGGTCCCTATCACGCCCGGCTCGAAATCTATCAGCTCCGCCGTGTCCACCGTCGTTATCTCAACGACGCCGGCGATGCCCAGAGCTCCGACGACGAGCCCCGCGTCGATCTGCTTGTCGGAAAACGCCGAAGCCGTCTCCGAAAGGCCGAGGTTCTCCGCGCGGATGTCCTTGTCCGGATCTATGCCGTTCGCCTTGAGCAGCGCGCGCACTGTTATCTCCGTGCCGCTTCCGACCGCGCCGACCGAGACGCGCTTACCTTTGAGGTCCTTAATGCTCTTTATGCCGCTGCCCTTGGCGACGAGGAAATGTATCGGCTCGGCGTAGAGCGGCGCGATAGCGCGCAGCCCTTTCATCGCCCTGCCCTCGAACATCCCTTTGCCCTCGTAGGCGAAATAGTACAGCCCGTCGGCGAAGATGACCTCCGCCTCGCCCTTCGAAAGAAGCGAGAGATTCTGCGCCGTGCCGCCAGTGGACTGCGCGTTCGCCCTCATGTCCGGGATCGAGTCGTTCCACACCTTCGCCATCGCCGCTCCGACGGGATAGTATGTTCCTCCGGTCGATCCCGTCGCTATGTTGATAAAGGTAGCCGCCTCGGCCCCGGCCGCGCACGCGCAGAGCGCGAACACCGCAAACGCCGCTCTCACAAAATTCTTCATACTGATATACCCTCCGGCTCTCAAAAAGTTTCAAGCGCCTCATCGTTATGTGAAATTTTCACAATAGATTCGTATCACTTGCAATAGAGAGAGGGTACTATAACGCGGCGCGCGTGTATATAGTTCTACAGACGCATTTGTTCATACAAATTGTGAAATGCCTAAATTATAATAGCCGCTGAAAGGCGGCCGGCACGGCACAGGCCGGCCGCCCGGGCGCGTCTTACTTGACCGCGCCTATTTCCTTGTAGTACTTCTCCGCGCCGGGGTGGAGCGGTATCTTTATGTCCTTGACGTAGCTCGGGTCCATCTCTGACATTCTCGCGCTGATGACGACGAGTTCGTCCTTGTGATCGAAGAGCGCCTTCGTCATCTGATATACGGACTCGTCGGAGAGCTTTTCGTGGACGGCGAGGATGTTCGGGCTGCAGAAGGTCTTTACGTCGCGCTCCTGCCCCTTGTAGCTGCCTTTCGGTATCGTGAGCGGAGCGTAGTAGGGGGTTATCTCTATCATCTTCGCGACGACGCCGTCCGGCACGTCGATAAGGTCCACGATGCCGAGCGTCATAGGCTCGACGACGCTGGCTATGCCTATCGCGCCGACAGTGATGGCGGCGTCGATGTGCTTATCCTGGAAGGCCGCGACGGATTCGCTGTGTCCGAGGTATTCCTTCTTTATGCTCGCGGGGTCGATACCGGCGCACTTGAAAAGATTCTCCGCCGTAAGCTCGACGCTGCCGCCGACCGCTCCGACAGAGACGCGCTTGCCCCGCGAGGTCGGCGAGCGTCTTGATGCCGCTGTCCTTGTGCGCGACGATGTGTATCGCCTCGGGATAGAGCGGAGCCATCGCGCGCAGGAAGGTCTTGGGCTGTCCCTCGTAGCTGTCGCGCCCGTTGTAGGCGTCGTAGTGCAGGCCGTCGGCAAAGATGACCTGCGCCTCGTCCGACTCCATGAGCTGGATGTTGTTGCGCGTGCCGCCGCTGGCCTGCGCGTTGGCGCGCATGTCCTTGACGTTGGCCGTCCATATCTTGGCTATGCCGGCTCCGACCGGGTAATACGTGCCGCCGGTCGGCCCCGTGCCTATCGTGACGAACTCGACCGCCTCGGCGGGACTGCTGCGGACGCGACGGCGAAGGCCGCCGCTACGGCGAAAAATTTCCTGAACGACTTATTCATGATTATCCTCCTGTTGTCTCATGTTATTCCTGATGCCGTAAAAGAAACGACCGCACGGCACAGCGCGCGAGAAATGCTTCAGAGTAGGACAGAGAGCGGGAGGCGGAGAAGACTTTATTTGAAAAGAAGCGATGAAGCGCCGCTTCCGGCCGTCGCAGCCGCCCTCTTAAAACGCACGCCGTGCGCAAAGACCGGGCAGCCGCGTCAGAGATGTAACGGAAGCATCGCCTCACCGCCTTTCATTTAATACAAGCGAGAAATCAAACACTTTGAACAGAATAACATCTAAATATCTCGCCCGTCTATATGCAAAGCAACAAAAAAGTTACTGTATTAACTTTCTCGCCTCCTCGGGGCCGGTTTCGTACAGGTTGCCGCCGTGGCAGTCGGCTATTACGGTCAGCGGCATGGCCTCGACCTCGAGACGCAGCACGGCCTCGGGGCCTAAGTCTTCGTAGGCTATCGTTTCGGCGCTTTTCACGCAGTCGGCGAGCAGCACGGCGGTTCCGCCGGTCGCGCCGAAGTAGACGGCCTTGTGAACCTTCATCGCGTCGAGCACGGCCTGAGTGCGCTTGCCCTTGCCTATCATGCCGCGCAGCCCTTTTTCGATGAGCAGCGGCGCGTACGGGTCCATGCGGCCGCTCGTCGTCGGCCCTATCGGGCCGATGACCGCTCCGGGCGGCGTCGGCGCTGGGCCGGCGTAGTATATGACTTCGCCGCTTATGGGAACGGGCGGCTCTTCGCCGGAGTTTATCGCCTCGACTATGCGCTTGTGCGCAGCATCGCGCCCGACTAATATCTTGCCGGACAGGCGCACGATGTCGCCCGCGCGCAGGGATTCCGCCGTTTCGTCGTCGAGCGGCAGAGTTATGTATTTTATCTCGCTCATTATGTTAGCCTCTCCCTTCAAGACGTCCGTGCGCGTGGCGCAGCGCGTGGCAGCAGATGTTGACGGCGACCGGCATTCCCGCGATGTGGGTCGGCTTCGCTATTATGTGCGCGTCGAGCGCCGTCACTGTGCCGCCGCAGCCGGACGGGCCTATGCCGAGCCTGTTGACCTCGCGCAGTATGTCGGCCTCGAGCTTCGCGTAGAACTCGGTCTTGTTGCGCACGCCGGAGGGGACGAGCAGCGCCTCCTTTGCTGCGAGCGGAGCGGTCTCGAAGTTGCCGCCGATGCCGACGCCTATCACTATAGGCGGACATGGGTTGGAGCCGGCCTCGCGAACCGTCTCGACGACGGCCCTGAGCACGCCCTCCGCGCCGTCGGCGGGCTTTAGCATGTATACACGGCTCATGTTCTCGCTGCCCATGCCCTTCGGCGTTATGGTTATGTTTATGGCCTTGCCGGGGACTATCTTCCAGTGGATTATCGCGGGCGTGTTGTCGCCGGTGTTTTTCCTGTCGGCGAGCGGGTCGCCCACGACGGATTTGCGCAGGTAGCCTTCTTTGTAGGCACGACGCACGCCTTCGTTGACCGCATCCTCGAGGCTCCCGCCCTCGACGTGCAGGTCCTGCCCGAGCTCGATGAACAGCACCGCCATGCCGCAGTCCTGGCATACCGGCATGTATTTTTCAGCGGCGAGTTCCGCGTTCTTTATTATCTCGTCGTACAAAGAGCGCGCCCTCTCTACCCTTTCCGCCGCGCGCGCCCTCCTGAGAGCCTCCGCAACGTCCTCAGGCAGATACATATTGGCGGTCAGCGCGAGCTCGCAGACCTTGTCCGAAATCTCCGCCGCCGTCAGCGTGTATATTTTAGACATAGCAACACCCCTCGCTCATATTTGTTGGAACTGTCCGCCGAATATGATAACAGAGCGAGGGGCTTTGCGGCGAGACGTGCGGCAGGACGCGCCGGATTTTTTCGTGAAGGATATGAATCTTGGAAAAGCGCCTACATGCTGTCGAAGTCGTCGGCGATTTTCAGATTTTTCAGATGTTCGGTAATGTTGAGCGTGCGAAGAGTAAAGCCGCGCTCGGGAGTGTGCGTCAGTACGCCGTAGGCGGCGTTGTCGAGGTGGAGACGCCAGAAGAACGGCGGCGCTACACCGAGCGCGCCCGCGAGCATCGGCTTGAGCAGCGCGCGGTGCGAGACGAGGGCTATCGTCCGGCCTTCGTACTCGGCTATGGTGTTCTGAAGTTCGCGCAGCGAACGGTCGCGGACTGCGTAAAGGCTCTCTGCGCCCTCGACGCGCAGTTCCTCTGGACGAGTCGTCCATGTGCGCCACTGTTCGGGAAACTCGCGCATGATCTCGCTTTGCAGTCTGTTTTCCCATGCGCCGAAGCAGATGTTGCGGAAGCCCTCTTTTATGACCGGCTTTGCTCCGACGGCCTCGCCGAGTATGCTCGCCGTCTCGAGCGCGCGCGCGAGCGGGCTCGTCACTATCGCAGTGATTCCCGCGTTTTTCAGCCGCGCGGCGAGGGCGTGCGCCTGCTTCACGCCGTTCTCGTTGAGCGGGAAGTCTACGCAGCCGCGTATCCTTTTGTCCCTGTTGCCGTCGCATTCGCCGTGTCTGATGAAATATACCGTCGTTTCGCTCATTGCCGCCCCTCTCATACTCCCACAAAAGCAGGGCCGCGCACATACGCTGCGCGCGGCCTCTGATATTTTTGCAGTATCCGTTATTCCCCGAACGAGGGGCCGGCGTCCATGCCGCCGGTGGGAGCTTCCTCTTCCGGCGCTGCTGCCGCCTGCTGGAGATGCGGGAGCGGGAGTTCCACGTTTTCCGCCTCTTCCGCTATCGCGGGCAGCGAGACCATGATTCCCGGTATCGTGCCGAGGCTGAGCCTGCGCTCGACGGTCTTGACGACTTCTTCGGTGTCCTCGTCCATCACTACGATCTTGATCGTGTGGTTCGGGCCGCGGAGCTTCACCACGTCGCGGTCTCCGGCGAAGTATTCCACCGCGTCGTCGTCCTTGCCGTCGAATGACACCGCGATGTATTCCATCTCGGCGTATTCTTTGCCGTCTATCGTAACGGTCTTGTTGTCTATGTAGACGTCGTGCTCTTTGCCTATGTAGTAGAGGCCGAAGCAGAGCAGCACCAGCAGAACGACGAGCGTTATGCGGATGACGAGCCTTCTTTTGTTGATGCCTTCCATCGTTATTCTCCTCTCAGGCTGCTGCGCGCCGCTATCTTGTCGCGGTGGCGCTTCCACGCGTGGAGCACGAGCGCGAGCGCTATTATTCCGTACGAGACGAAGACGCGGAAGTATTCGCCGAGCTGCGCCTGTCCTATGAGCTCCTTGCCGGCCATCGGCGATACGACGAACATCAGGTGGAAGAGCACGACGCCGACGAAGACGTTGGCTATCGTCGCGCGGCTGACTGAGGCTCCGCCTATGAGTATCGCCGCTATCGCGAACATGCCGGCCTGGTCATGGCTGTTGTAGGTGTTCATCGTGCCGATGTTCTGAAGGAATATTATCTGTCCGAAGCAGGCGAGCACGGTCGAGATTATTATCGCGATTATCCTCGTGCGCTCGACCGGGATGCCCGCGGCCTCGGCGACCGCCATGTCCTGCCCTATCGCGCGCATGTCCTGCCCCAGCTTCGTGCGGCGGAACCATATTATGAACAGGCAGAACACGCCGATGAGTATGAACGTCGCGACGGGCACGTCTATCGTACCTATTTTGAACGGGATGAGGGTGTCGAGGGTGCGGCGGATGCCGGTGAGGTTGATGGCGTTGCGTATGCCGTAGCCGCGCGAGAGGACGAGCTGCGGGTTGGATATCGGTATCAGCCTGCCCATGCCGTAGAGCACGACGAGCTGGTAGACGCCGTTGATGAAGAACCCGAGGATATACGAGGTGACCATTTCGCGTCCTTTAGCCCTGTTGAGGACTGCGCCGCATATATAGCCGAGCACTATAGCTATCGGCATTCCGACGATAGACGCGAGCAGCATCCCCGGCCATCCCGCGACGGCCCAGTCGGTGACGAAGATCAGCCCTATCTGACCGGCCATAGCGCCGAGCACCATCCCGAAGTTCAGCCCCATGCCCGCGAGTATCGGGATGAGCAGCGATAGAACTAGGAAGGAGTTGCGCGCGAGGCGCGTCAGCATTTCCTGTATGAGGTACGTCGCGGAGAAGCCCGAGAGCGGAATGGCTATCGCCGAGAGGCCGATGAAAACGATCGGGACGGCGTAGTCCGCGAGCACGCTTCTTATGTCTTTTTTATTGCCGGCCATTATCGTTTCACCGTCACTTTCCTGGTAAGAGCGTAGAGGATCATTCCGTTGCTGACTATGATTCGTATGACTTCGGACATGTCCGTCTGCATGACGCTGTTGATGACGGACGGAGTCATCGTGAGTATCCCCTGGAAGAGGAAGGTGCCGACTACGACGTTCACCATGGTGGCCTTATTCACCGTAGCTCCGCCGAGGAGTATAGCGGCGACCGCGGGGAAAGCCATGTAGAACGGCCCCATGTAGAGCTGGATGAATCCGAAGCTCTGCTCGTAGACGAGTATCCCTATAGCTCCGAGCACGGTGGACATGACGACCGATATGGTGCGCATTTTATCGACGTTGATGCCGGAGGCGCGCGCGAACTCAGGGTTCGAGCCGACGGCGGTTATCGCGGTCCCGGTCTTGGTGCGGAAGAAGGCCCAGACGAGGAATGCCACGAAGGCGAAGAAGAGGAACATCCCGACGGGGATGTAGAAGAACTCGCCTATCCTGATGTTGACGTACTGGCTGAGCGCGTTGAGCCAGAAGCCTTCGACGCTTATCGTCGTGCGGAGGCCGGAGCCGCCGTAGCCCCATATCATAGTCGGACTCGTGTATGGCAGCAGAAGCCACGCTATGCACATGAGCGCGACGGATGAGAATCCGACGTAGGTCGCTATCATCATTTCGTCGCCCTTGACCTTGTTGAGAAGCTGTCCGTACATCCATCCGAGGACGGCGGCTATCGGGACGGCTATCGCCAGCGCAATGACGAAGCCTATCGCGCCCTCGACGCCTATCTGTATGGAGGTGACGGCTCCGAGAAGTCCCGCGATTATGCCGAGCGGCAGCCCGAAGTTGAGGCCGCACCCCGACTGTATCATCGGCACCATCGCTAGCACCAGTATGCCGTTCATTCCGACGCGGACGAGCGTGTCGGAGATGGATGCGTCGAGCCTGACGCCGACGAACGGCGCCGCGACGAACAGCGCGAGAAGGAACAGCGCTATTATTATTCGCGGCCAGCCGGCGTTTTCGATAAATTCATGCAGTTTGCCCTTCATTAGTCTCTCACCTGTCGTTCATTTATTGGTTTGCCGCGGCGGCCTCTTCGGAGACGTGGCCGAGCATCAGCATACCGAACTCCTCGGCCTCCGCCGACGCCGGAAGTATTCCGCATACGCGCCCTTCGTTGATTATCGCTATGCGGTCGCATATCGAACGGAGCTCCTCGAGCTCCGAGGAGGTCATGATGATCGTCGTGCCGTTCTCCCTGTTGGCGCGCCGCAGCGTGTCTAGGACTAGCTTCTTCGCGCCGACGTCGATGCCGCGCGTCGGCTCTGATACGAAGAGTATCTCAGGCTTCACGGCGAAAGCTTTCGCGAGGCACACCTTCTGCTGGTTGCCGCCCGAGAGCTCTATCGCGCGCTGCTTCGGTCCAGTGCAGCGTATTTCGAGCGACTTGATGTATTCGCGCGCGCATTCCTCGATGGCCTTGTCGTCGCGCCACTTCACAAGCCCGCCGAAGAGATTCTTTATAAATTTCTCCTGCACCTGCATCGCCGTGAAGGTTATGTTCCAGTCTATTCCCTCTTCGAGAAGAAGGCCGACCCCGCGGCGGTCCTCAGAGACGAAAGCCATGCCCTCCTTGAGCGCCGCGTCGGGGTCGTTGAGCTTTATCTCCTTGCCGCGCAGCCACACCTTGCCGCCCGCGGCGTAGAGGCCCATGATTCCGTTGGATATGCCGACTTTTCCCTGTCCCGCAAGGCCGCCGAAGCCTAATATCTCGCCGCGGCGCACCTCTATCGACACGTCGCGCACAGTTTCTCCAGGCATGTCCACCCACAGGTGCTCCGTCTTCAGAATGACGCCGCCGATTTCTCTTTCATGCGCCTGTTCGTCCTTGACCTCTTCGACGGGGCCGCTCCCCTTTCTGTCGACCATCCACGCGGCTATCTGGCGCACGTTCGTCTCCGAGGTCTTGGCCTCCTGTATGACGCGCCCGTCGCGCAGCACTATGAGTTTGTCGCAGAGGTCTATTATCTCCTGAAGGCGGTGGGATATGAATATTATCGCGATGCCCTGCTCCGAGAGCTTGCGCAGCGCCGATATGAGGACCGTCGCCTCGCTCTCCGCAAGGACCGCCGTAGGCTCGTCGAGAACGAGCAGCCTCGTCTTGCTCCTGTCTATCTCTCGGGCTATTTCCGTGAACTGCTTGTGCCCTACCGGCATCTCGCTGATCAGAGTGTCGGGGCTGAGGTCGACGCCGAGCGTCTTGATGGCCTTCTCCGCCCTCGCTCTCATGTCGGCCCTGTCGAGCGTCTTGAGCCTGTCGCCGAACACCTCGACGATGACGTTGTATTTTGTCGATTCTCTGTTAAGCAGGATGTTCTCCGTCGCCGTGAAGCCGGGAATGAGCGAAAATTCCTGATGCACCATTCCAATGCCGGCTTTGAGCGCGTCGAGCGGGTCCTTAAAATGAACTTCTTCCCCGTCGATTTTTATTTTCCCTTCATATCCGCCGGTTTCTGCGATGACTGGCATACCGAAAAGTATATTCATCAGCGTGGATTTACCGGCGCCGTTCTCGCCGACCAGCCCCATAATCTCCCCCGGCTGAAGCGAAAAGCTGACGTCCTGGAGAACGCGGTTTCCAAAGTATTCCTTCCCGATGTTCTCCATCTTCAATAGCGGGACTCCTGTGCCCATACACTTCACCTCATTGAACGATACGTATAATTTTATGGCTTACATTATGTCAATCGCTTTGCGCATAAAACCCAACTTATGATAGTTGATTTGTCTAAAAACTACAAGATAACAAGGAGGATACGATACAGCGCTTTACGCAGAAAAAAAATCTTTCCGGCGCTGCCGCCGGAAAGATTTTTAGGCGAACTCACAAAACGAGCGAGTTTACTTTATCGTCATATATTTCTCAGGGACCTGGACGTTGGTGATGCCCATGTAGCCCTTGCCGAAGATGTAGGTGTCCTGGTAGACGAGCAGGAAGTTGCGCATCTTGACCTGCGTCGCCACGTCGAAGTACTCGGAGCCCATCCACTGCGCGCCGGGCGTGTACTTGTCGTAGCAGGCCCAGAGGTCCTTCAGGCGGTAGAGCTTCGCGTCGCCCTCGACTATGCGCTTGCCGTATTCGGCCAGCGCGCAGACGGTGCTCCATCCGAAGGAGTAGCTCCACGTCCCCATCCTTCCGGCTCCTCCGGCGTCTATGACGGCCTGCTCGACCTTCTTCATTATCGCCGGGAAGTCGCCCGACTCGTCTTTAAGGTCGATGCCGAGAGCTCCGGGGTAGCCCATGAGGGGCGACGGAAGGTCGGGTTCAACGAAGATTCCGCCGTATTTCGCTATCTGCTTGAGAAGAGGCTCGGTCTGAGCGTCGTTGGTGCAGAAGAAGGCCGTTTCCTTGCCGTACTTGTCTATCCAAGCCGGGGTCTTTTCGAGTACGAACTGCTGCGCGCCCGCTACGCCGACGTCGCTCGTCGGGTCCGGGGCCGTCTCGAAGATGAATTCGAGGCCGAGGTCTTTGCAGGCCTGTTCCATTATCGCGCGGCGGCGCGCGAGGGTCTCATAGCTCATGTGGCGCGGGAAGGAAATGTGGACGAATTTCTTCGCGCCGAGCTTCTTCGCGGTGTCTATCATAAGGTAGCCGCGCGAGATGAAGTCCACGCTGACTGAGAGGTCTGCGACGCTCGATATGACGCCGGGATCCTCCTGCGGCTGTCCCGCAAAGCAGAGAATGTCCTTCCTCTTTTCCTTGACGCGGCGGAAGGCTTCCGTCGTGCCGGGGATGGCGTCATCGACTACGATGACCTTCATCTTGGGGTCGTCGGCGAGGCCGACTATCTGCGATATGGTCGTCTCCATCTCGGACATGAAGTTGTCCGGCATCGTGACGTGCTGGATCATCCCGCCGTCGGCTACGTCGCCGTATTCCTTGATCATGCGCTCTGCGCCGCGGTAGGTGTCTTCAGCCTGCGAGACGGTGAGCGTGGCGATGCCGATGTGGAACGGAGCTTCCGCGAACGCGGCGGCCGTCATGACGAGCGTCGCCGCCAATGCAAGAATCAATGCGCTGGTTCTTTTCATCTTCCCGTTTCCTCCTCAGAAAAAATGAATAATGTATGCGCTAAGTCCGCGCGGACTTAATGCCTTATTCGCCGCAGATCGTTATGTCGCGCGTGAAGTGGTTCAGCGCCTCGCCGGTCCCGTCCTTTCTGACGGCGACGAGGTTCTCGATGCGGACGCCGAACTTTCCTGGGATGTAGATGCCAGGCTCGACGCTGAATACGTTGCCCGGTTCGAGCGGCACGGTGTTGCCCTCTATCATGTACGGCCCCTCGTGTACCGCGACGCCTACTCCGTGGCCCACGCGGTTGAAGAAATATTTGCCGTAGCCCGCATCTATTATGACCTGGCGCGCGGCGCGGTCGACGTCCTGCCCGGTCGCGCCGGGCTGCACCGCCGCTTCGCCGGCCGCCTGCGCTTTACGTACTATTTCGTAGATGTCGCGCATCTCCTGCGTCGGCGTGCCGGTGAAGAATGTGCGCGTCGTGTCGGAGCAGTAGCTCTTCCAGCGTCCGCCTAGGTCGAGGATCATTATATCGTTCTCTTCTATCACGCGGCCGCCGCCGGAGTAGTGCGGCATGGAGCCGTTGGGGCCGCTCGCGACTATCGGACTGAAGGACATCTGCGTCACGCCGTCCTCCTCGAAGAACTCGGCTATCTTCTTCGCCACGTCGCGCTCCTTCATGCCTGGCTTTATGAATTTCTGGAGCTTTGCGACCACATTATCGACGATACGCGACGACTCGCGCATTATCTCGAGCTCCTCGTCGTCTTTGCGCGAGCGCTGGCCCGTGAGGATGTCGAAGCCGTTGACCATCTCGAGCGGCATCGTGTCGCGCACCGCGAGCATATCCACGGCGCGCACGCCGTCGTTGAAAGCAATCTTTCCACCGACTATGCCGAGGTGCTCGCAGCCGCGGCGGAAGGCCCCTGTGAAGCCCTCGTGGTCGTCCCACTCGGCGTAGAAAGGCACGTCTCCGAACGCCTTGACCATCTCCTCGCGGTAAAGCAGCGGCGTCATTGCGAAGCAGCGCCCGTCCTTCGCGACCATGAGGCCGCGCACACGCTCGTCTGGATGGGTGTCGAGCCCGCTGATATATTCAAGGTCAGTAGACGGCCCGATATAAACGGCGTCAAGCCCCCTCCTGCGAAGCTCTTCCGCGAGGCGCGCGACCCTTTCTTTTCTTATCATTAAAGAGGACCTCCAATGTGAGTTGAGATGTTTTCCGTTCTCTTAAAGTTTCCCGTAACGGGGTCAGCCGCCGAACAAACAAGCCGAAACGGCAATTTCGGTCAATTTTTTACAAAACTTTAAGCAAACGAACGAAACTTGCTCTACATTGATGATAATATTACAAGCAATCGGCGTTAGTCAAGATACGGCGCGCCGTATCGGCGATTATGCCTGTACCTTCGGGCGCGCGGTTGACACCCGCGCGCGGGGGCAACTATAATGCGGCTAACTCACGGAACAAGGGCAAGCGGAAGGTTTCAGCGTTTGAACTGCGCGCCCCGTTCCGTAAATTTCAGAGGGAGGAATTTTTTATGAAAAAGGCAGCGTTGATGCTGGCCGTCGCTATGCTGGCGTTCTGCTTCTGCGCCCCGGCTATGGCCGACGCCCCGTTCCACATCGGGATAGTCACAGGCACGGTCTCGCAGAGCGAGGACGACCTCCGCGGCGCGGAGCTCATGATCCAGAAGTACGGCGACGTCGCCGACGGCGGAATGATCCAGCACCTAACCTACCCCGACAACTTCATGTCAGAGATGGAGACGACCATCTCGCAGATAGCGGGTCTCGCCGACGACCCGAAGATGAAGGTCATCGTCGTCAACCAGGCAATCCCGGGAACGGCCGAAGCTTTCCGCCGCGTCAAGGAGAAGAGGCAGGACATCCTCTGCTTCGCCGGTGAAGCCCACGAAGACCCGAACGTCATCACCTCCGTCGCGGATATGGCGGTAAACGCCGACTTCGTATCGCGCGGCTACCTCATTATCGACACCGCGAAGAAACTCGGCTGCAAGACATTCGTCCACATTTCCTTCCCGCGCCACATGAGCTATGAGACTCTCGGACGCCGCCGCGCGATAATGGAGCAGGCCTGCAAGGACCTCGGCATCCAGTTCGTCTTCGAGACGGCTCCGGACCCGACGAGCGACGTCGGCGTAGCGGGCGCGCAGCAGTTCATCCTTGAAAAGACTCCCGCGTGGGTCAGCAAGTACGGCAAGAACACTGCGTTCTTCTGCACCAACGACGCGCACACCGAGCCGCTTCTCAAGCAGCTCGCGAAGCACGGCGGATACTTCATCGAAGCCGACCTTCCCTCGCCGCTCATGGGCTACCCGGGAGCGTTCGGCATCGACCTCACCAAGGAAGCCGGAGACTGGCCGACGATACTCAAGAAGGTCGAGCAGGCCGTCTGCGACGCGGGAGCGAAGGGCCGCATGGGCACCTGGGCCTACTCCTACGGCTACACCAACAGCGCCGCTCTCGCCGAGTTCGGCAAGCGCATAGTCGAGGGCAAGGCGAAGCTCAACAGCAAGAAGGACCTCCTCGCCTGCTACGAAGAGTACACGCCAGGCACGAAGTGGAACGGAAACTACTACACCGACCTCGGCACCGGCGTGACGAAGCGCAACCTCATGCTCGTCTACGAGGACACCTATATCCTTGGCAAAGGCTACATGGGAACGACGAGCATAGAAGTCCCCGAGAAGTACATGAAGATCAAATTCAGCGGAAATTAACGAAAATCCGTAAATTTCATGAAGAGGCCGCGGGCTTGCCCCGCGGCCTCTTTCGTATGCGCGCGCGGAGCCGCGGGGCGCTCCGGCTGTTGACACTCGCGTTCAGACGCAACTATAATGCGGGTGACTCACGGAACAAAGCAAGCGAAAAAATATGAAACGTCCGAACCGCACGCCGCGTTCCGCAAATTTCCCAGAGGGAGGAATTTTTATGAAAAAGGCAGCGTTACTGTTGGCGGCCGTCATGCTGGCGTTCTGCTTCTGCGCCCCGGCTATGGCCGACGCCCCGTTCCACATCGGGATAGTCACAGGCACGGTCTCGCAGAGCGAGGACGACCTTCGCGGCGCGGAGCTCATGCTCCAGAAGTACGGCGACGTGTCGAACGGCGGAATGATCCAGCACCTCACCTACCCGGACAACTTCATGTCCGAGATGGAGACGACCATCTCGCAGATAGCGGGGCTCGCCGACGACCCGAAGATGAAGGTCATCGTCGTCAACCAGGCCATCCCGGGAACGGCCGAGGCCTTCCGCCGCGTCAAGGAGAAGAGGCCGGACGTCCTCTGCTTCGCCGGAGAGCCGCACGAGGACCCGAACGTCATCGCCTCGGTAGCGGATATGTCCACACATACGGACTTCGTCAACCGCGGCTACCTCATCATCCACACGGCGAAACAGCTCGGCTGCAAGACATTCGTCCACATCTCCTTCCCGCGCCACATGAGCTATGAGACGCTCGGACGCCGCGCCGCGATAATGGAGCAGGCCTGCAAGGACCTCGGCATCCAGTTCGTCTTCGAGACGGCCCCGGACCCGACGAGCGACGTGGGCACCGCCGGAGCGCAGCAGTTCATCCTTGAAAAGACCCCTGCGTGGGTCAGCAAGTACGGCAAGGACACGGCGTTCTTCTGCACCAACGACGCGCACACCGAGCCTCTTCTCAAGCAGCTTGCGAAGTACGGCGGATATTTCATCGAGGCCGACCTTCCCTCGCCGCTCATGGGCTACCCCGGAGCGTTCGGCATCGACCTTAAGGACGAGGCCGGAGACTTCCCCGCGATAATGAAGAAGGTCGAGCAGGCCGTCATAGACGCGGGAGCGAAAGGGCGCATGGGCACCTGGGCTTACTCGTACGGCTACACGAACAGCGCCGCTCTCGCAGAGTTCGGCAAACGCATAGTCGAGGGCAAGGCGAAGCTCAACAGCAAGAAGGACCTCATGGACGCATTCAACTCCTACACGCCCGGCGCGACGTGGAACGGAGCCGCCTACACCGACGTCGGCACAGGCGTGACGATGAGAAATTACATGATGATCTACGAGGACACCTACATCTTCGGCAAGGGCTACATGAACGCGACGGAAGTACAGGTGCCGGAGAAATACCAGACCATCAAATTCAGCGGAAATTAACGAAGCTCCGCATGATACAGGAAAATGCCGCCGGCTCGCCCGGCGGCATTTTTCATGCGTGCCGCGCACAGCCATCGCGCGCGTAAGCCGCGCCGCATTCCATCGCAGAACGCGCGCGCTTCGGATGCGAGGGCTTTTCCTCGCGTTAGGCGGCGAGCGGGAAATTTTCGCGCGGCCTTTGACAGCGCGGGGATTTGTCTGTATAGTCTTGCATTGACTGCGGATGTGTTCCGGCAGCGAAAAAATATAAGGCCTTGCGGCTTGAGAAGGGACGTGGGGATAGGGTTGAACGAGAAGATCCAGCTTTATGGCTTCAACAACCTGACTAAGACTCTTAGTTTCAACATCTACGACATATGCTACGCAAAGACGGAGCGCGAGAAGAAGGATTATATCGCCTACATCGACGAGCAATATAATTCCGAACGATTGACGAACATTCTGTGCGGCGTCACGGACATCATCGGAGCGTGCGTGCTCAACATATCGAAGCAGGACTACGACCCTCAGGGCGCGAGCGTCACGATCCTCATATCTGAGGAGACCGTCCCCCCGGAGCAGATCGACGAAACCTGCAACGGCGGATACTGGGCAAAGAAGATAAACGACGAACGCGAGACGGTCGTCGCGCATCTCGACAAAAGCCACGTGACCGTGCATACCTACCCTGAATTCCATCCGAACAACGACATCAGCTCTTTCCGCGTCGACATCGACGTATCGACCTGCGGCAAAATATCGCCGCTCAACGCGCTCAACTTCCTCATCGGACAATTCGACTCTGACGTGCTCGCGCTCGACTACCGCATCCGCGGCTTCACGCGCGACGTGAACGGGAAGAAATATTATAAAGACCACGACATAAACTCTATACAGAATTTTATCGACGAACAGACGCTCGCACGCTACGACGCGATAGACGTCAACGTCTATCAGTCGAACATCTTCCATACGAAGATGATGCTGAAGGAGATACGCCTCGCGGACTATCTCTTCAACATCGACCCGCGCGAGCTCCCGCCGCAGGAGCGCCTTTCGATAAAGGACCGAATAACGAAAGAGATGCTCGAAATCTACTACGGCATGAACATGTACTAGTGCAGGGCGGAAAAATGTCAGAAACGACGTACCGTCTCGACCAGCGGCGCGCGCCGCTGTACGAAGCGCTCGCGGAGTACCGCAGGAGCCGCGTCGTCCCGTTCGACGTGCCGGGGCACAAGCAGGGGCGCGGCACGCCGGAGCTGACGCGCTTCCTCGGCAGGGAGTGCCTCTCTGTCGATGTGAACTCCATGAAGCCGCTCGACAACCTGAGCCATCCGACCTCGGTTATTAAAGAGGCGGAGGAGCTCGCCGCAGACGCCTTCGGAGCCGGCGCCGCCTTCCTCATAGTCGGAGGCACGACGGCGGCGGTGCAGGCTATGGTGATGTCCGTCTGCAAGGCCGGCGACTCTATGATAATTCCGCGCAACGTCCACAAGTCGGCGATAAACGCAATGATTCTGTGCGGGGTCACTCCGGTCTACGTAGACCCCGGCATACACCCGGAGCTCGGGATATCGCTCGGGATGCGCGCGGAGGACGTGGAAGCCGCGATAAAGGCGCACCCCGAGGCGAAGGCCGTATTCGTCAACAACCCTACATACTACGGGATATGCACAGACATCCGGCGCATAACCGAAGCGGCGCACGCGGCCGGCATGGCCGTGCTCGCCGACGAGGCGCACGGCACGCATTTCTACTTCGGCGAGGGGATGCCGCTTCCCGCGATGGCGGCGGGCGCGGATATGAGCGCCGTCAGCATGCACAAGACCGGCGGCTCCCTTACGCAGAGCTCGCTGCTGCTCATGCGCCGCGGCCGCGTCAACGCGGACTACGTGCGGACGATAATCGGACTGACTCAGACGACGAGCGCATCATACCTGCTCATGAGCTCGCTCGACATCGCGCGCAAGGCGCTCGCGACGGAGGGGCGCGAGACCTTCCGCCGCGTCGTCTCGCTCGCGGAGTACGCGCGCGGGGAAATAAACAAAATCGGCGGCTATTACGCCTTCTCGCGCGAGATTATCGACGGCGGCGCGGTCTACGACTTCGACGTGACGAAGCTCTCCGTCAACACGCTTAAGACGGGGCTCGCGGGCGTGGAGGTCTACGACCTTCTGCGCGACGACTACGGCATACAGATAGAGTTCGGCGACATGGGCAACATGCTCGCTATAGTCTCGGTCGGCGACAACCATTACGCGATAGAGCGGCTCGTCGCGGCGCTTTCGGAAATCAAGCGGCTGCACGGCAAAGAGGGTCTGAAGCTGCTCGACCACGAATACATCACGCCGGTCGTGCGCATGACGCCGCGCGACGCCTTTTACGCACCGAGCGAACCGGTGCCGGTGCGCGAAAGCCTCGGCAGGATAACGGCGGAATCCGTCATGTGCTATCCGCCGGGAATCCCGATACTCTCCCCGGGCGAAGAGGTCACGCCCGAGGCGCTGGAGTACATACTGTACGCGAAGGAAAAGGGCTGCCTCGTCATGGGGCCGCAGGACATGAATCTCGACAATCTATACGTTGTGAAATAGGAGGAAAAATTATGGAGCTTTGGTACACGGAGGAGCATACGCCCTCGACGCGCTTTTCGATAAAGGTAAAGAAGCAGCTCTTCAGCGAGAAGAGCCCCTTCCAGCAGATAGACGTCTTCGACTCCGAGGAGTTCGGACGCTTCTTCACGCTCGACGGCCTCATGATGCTGACCGAGAAGGACGAATTCATCTACCACGACATGATAGTCCACGTGCCGATGGCGACGAACCCGAATATAAAGCGCGTGCTCGTCATAGGCGGCGGCGACGGCGGCACCGTGCGCGAGCTGACGCGCTACAAGACCGTCGAAAAGATAGACATGGTGGACATCGACGAGCTGGTCGTAAAGACCTGCATGAAGCTGCTGCCCTTCACGGCGTGCGAGCTCGACGACCCGCGCGTGACGCTGCATTTCGAAGACGGTCTGAAGTTCGTCCGCACGGTGGAAGAGAAATACGACCTCATCATCGTCGATTCGACCGACCCGTTCGGCCCCGGCGAAGGGCTCTTCACGAAGGAGTTCTACGGCAACTGCTTCAAGGCGCTCGGCGACGACGGCATACTCGTCAACCAGCACGAGAATCCCTACTACGAATCATACTCCGCGGCGATGAAGCGCGCGCACCAGCGCATCGAGGACTTCTTCCCGATATGCCGCGTCTATCAGGCGCATATCCCGACCTATCCGTCGGGCCACTGGCTCTTCGGCTTCGCCTCGAAGAAATACGACCCCGTCAAAGACCTCGACGCGGCGGCGTGGAACGCGCTCGGCATCGAGACGAAATACTACAACACCGACCTGCACGCCGGCTGCTTCATGCTGCCGACCTACGTCAAAAAGGCGCTGGCGCTGAAAGACTAGCGGCGCGATGAAAAGCTCGATACAGGGCTTCATAAACTGCGAAAGCGAGTGGAACGAGGCGCGCGCCGTGATATTCGGCGCGCCGTTCGACTCGACGACCTCCTTCCGCCCCGGCGCGCGATTCGGCCCGGCGGCGATGCGATCAGAATCATTCGGCATCGAGACCTACAGCCCCTATCAGGACAAGGACCTCGAGGACTTAAAAGTTTTCGACGCCGGCGACCTGGAGCTGCCATTCGGCAACGCGGCCGCCGCGCTCGACGAGATAGAGAACGCCGCGGACGAGATACTGAGCGCGGGAAAGACGCCCGTCATGCTCGGCGGCGAGCATCTGGTCACGCTCGGCGCCGTGCGCGCGGCGGCGAAGAAATACCCGGAGCTGCGCATCGTCCACTTCGACGCGCACGCCGACCTGCGCGAAGACTACCTCGGCGAAAAGCTCTCTCACGCATCGGTAATCCGCCGCTGCTGGGACATATTGGGCGACGGCAGGATATTCCAATTCGCGATACGCTCCGGCAGCCGCGAAGAAATGTATTGGGGCCGCGAACATACGACGATGGAGAAATTCCACGCTGCTACGATAAACGAAGCCGTCCGCGCGATAGGAGGCGCGCCGGTATACGTGACGCTCGACCTCGACGCGGTAGACCCGTCGGAATTTCCCGGCACCGGCACGCCGGAGGCCGGCGGCCTTCGCTTCACGGAGCTTCTCTCGGCTCTGCTCGCGCTGCGCGGCCTTAACGTCGCAGCATTCGACCTCTGCGAGCTGTCGCCGCACTACGACCACTCCGGAGCCTCCACGGCTCTGGCCTGCAAGACGCTGCGCGAGATGCTGCTGGCCTACTGCGGATAAGACGCACGCGTCAAAAGATAAAAAACGGCGGCAGGGACGGCATCGCGCCTACCCGCCGCCGTTTCACTTTTGAAGCTCAGCGTATCAAAAGGCCCGCTTGCTATTCCGTGATTTTACAAATATTTGCAGTTTCCCGGTGTAGGGCCTGCGCCGCGCGGTTTCTGCAATTTTTGCGCGGCTTTGATTTTCGGCCTCTTTTGAGCAGCTAGAAAGGCCTCCTCTGTTATATACTTGTCATATCTTTCGGATATGCGAGGCGATTGGCCAGCCGCTATGAAAACGCCGTATACGAAACAGATACTTATCTACATTCTGATATTTTTCAGCATAACCTTCACAAGCGCTTCGATGGAGAGCGGCTACTACTTCCTCATACCGTTCCTCGAGGCCGCCGGCGCGGAGGTCGGGACGCTGGGCGGCCTCGTGATGGGGGCCTGCTACGGCGTTTCGCTCGTTCTGCGTCCGCTCGTGCCGTTCTTTGAGCGGCTAGCCGGCAAGGAAAGGGTCATACGGGCGGGGTATTTCTGCTTCTTCATCAGCGCCTGCGGCATCGCGCTCTTCGCGCGCACGGCGGAGGGAGTCATTCTGTGCCGCGCGATAGCCGGCGTCGGGATGGGCGTCGTCACTATAATCCTGCAAAGCTACGAATATCAGCTCCTTCCCGCCGGCGTGCGCGGGCGCTGCGTCTCGCTGATAACGGTCGCCTACAGCCTTCCGGCGCTGATAGTCGTGCCGCCGATGGAATATCTGATACGGAGCGGGCATTACAACATGTACGCCGCGACATTCCCGTTCATCGCGGCGCTCGGCCTCTACACCGTGATGAAGCTGCCGAAGACGGGAGGCTCTGCCGCTCCGGCGAAAAGCGCGCCGGAAGAAAAGGTTTCGTACCTTTGGCTGCTGCGCTCGCCTCAGGTGCTCTTTTTCGCGCTGTCCGCCGCGCTCTTCGCCTTCACCGACGCCGGACAGCTCCGCTTCGTGCAGCTCGCCGGCGAACGCGGCCCAGCCGCCTCGTATTTCTTCAGCGTCTCGGCATGCACCGCGATGATATTCCGCCTATCGTGCGGCAAGCTCGTGGACAAGCTGCCGCGCAAGGTATGCGCCCCGGCCTCTACTCTGCTGACGGCCGGAATGATGTTCGCGGCGGCCTTCGCCTCAAGCCCGCGCGCCTTCATGCTCTGCGGCTTTATATTCGGCCTCGGCATGGGCTTCGGTTATCCTGCCTTCATGTGCCTGACTCTCGACATAGGAGGCCGCCGCTCAGCCGTGACGACGCTCGCCGTCGTCTTCGGCTTCATCTACTCGCTGCAGTCCTTCGTCTGTCCGATATTCCTCCAGCAGGTCATCAACATCGCCGGCAGCGTGACGTGGGCCTACCGCGCCATGTACGGGACGGTGATACTGCTCGCCGCAGTCATCGTCTACTTCAGCCCGAGGGTTTACAGGGACTTATAAGCGGAAGCTCGATGGGCCGTCAGACCCACTCGCGCCGCGTGAGGCTCAGGTATGTGGACTTGATGTGCTCTGACATGACGGAGGCCGCGGCCTCGGCTTTGCCGGAGGCTATCGCCTCAACCAGCGCGTCGTGCTCGCGGCAGCTTTTCGACTCGGACGGGTCCCAAAGCTTTTTCCTCGTCGGGATGGCGCCCTTGTCGTAAAAGCGGTCGAAGAAGAAGATATAAAGTTCCGAACGCCAGTAGCACTGCGAAAGATAGCGCTCGACGTAGGCGTTCTTAGACAGCATCCCTACGCCGAGGTGGATGCGCTCGTTCACCCCGGCGTAGGAGGCGACGTCGCCTTTTCTGTAGTAATCTTTTTCCTCTTCCAGAAGCTTGAAAAGATTCTCCACTTCGACGTTCGTCGCCCGCATCGTAGCGAGCGCCGCTGCCTTCGATTCGAGAATCTCGCGCGTCTGGAAGACGCTCTCCATATCGTAGGGAGTCAGCACCGGCACACGGCAGCCGATATTTTTGACGTACTCCAGCATTCCGCACGCTGCCATTTTTTTCAGAGCGCCGCGCACCGGCGTGCGGCTCATGTTAAGATCCTCCGCGACCTTGGCCTCGGTGAGCCTGTCGCCAGGCATATACCTTTGTCTCACTATTGCGTGCAGTATTTCGGAATAGGCCCTTTCTTCTGCCTCGGCGTCTCTCAAATGCAGCTCCTCCTGTCGCGCGGCGAAAAACGCGAAAAAATTGAACGATGCCGTTATATTAGCACTTTTGTCTCGCGGACGGCTAGTAAAAATACGCCCGCGGGCGAAGATGGAACACTTTCTCCGTCCGCGGGCTGAATTTTCGTTATCGCGCCAAGTTTCGCGCCGGGCTAGGCTTCCTCTTCGTGCTCGGCGAAGGATATACCTTCCCTGCCGAGCTCTTCGAGCGCAGGAACGTATATATCCTCCGTCGTCGGGATGAGGACGCCGGTTCCCTTTACTGCTCCGGAAGCGGCCAGGTGCGCGCCTATTCCCATAGGCAGCCCCGTCGTGCGCGCTATCGCGCTCTCCTCCGAAACGACCCCGCGGTCGACCATCGTAGACGTTACGCGCTTGCGCGCGCCGCACTTTTCGCGGACGACGTACTGATGCTGCATGACGACTATATCCTTTTCGCCCGGCTCGAAAACGAGCTTCTGCCCGTAAATCGCCGTTATCATGTCGCGCAGGCTCCCATTCGCGGGCATGACCGGCTTTTCGTCGAACAGTCCGAGCCATTCAAGCTTCATTATGGAGGTCGAATAGGGTTCGACGCCGAGGAACTCAGCCGCGCACGCTTTCGCGCCGCGCCCGTCTCCCGCCATGCCGCACAGCTCTTTCGTCAGCGCGGCGTAGGTGTACCCGCCGAAATCGCGCGGCTCTTCGTCGAAGATGTGAAGCTTCTGCATGTGCGTCACCATTTCGCACCAGCCCGGATAGCGCAGCGTCCCGCGCTCAATCGTGGTCGCGCCGTCGATGCCGTAGGCCTCAAGGTAAGGAATGGAATCGGCGTTGCAGTAGGTTTCGAACCACCCCAGCCCCTTTATCTCCATAAACGACGGATTCTGATACGTCGTGCCGCCGTTCATCTCGCGCACCGCTCCGTCCGTCATTATCCTGGCGTCGCGCAGGCTCGCGCCGACGAGGCTCTCCGGGGCCCATGAGAGCTTGTAGCCTATCGGGTTGTTGTTCGCGGAAAGGTCTGGCAGCGCGCCGCAGACCGAGACGAAGCTCTCGATTTCTCCCCCCGCAGCCTGTATCTCCTTGATTTTATGCACCGCCGACATATGGTCTATTCCGGGGTCTACGCCCATCTCGCACAGTATGCGGAGCCCCTTCGCCTTGGCTTCGGCGTCGAGCGCGCGCACCGGCTCTTTAGCGTAGGATGCGCCTATCATCGAAACGCCTTCGTCGAGGCACTTTTTCGCCGTCTGCGCCATGAACGCGGTCGGAAGCATACAGACTACGACGTCGGGCGCGAACTCGCGTATATACTTCTCCGGCTCGGCGACCGCGTTGCCGACCACCGGGACGGCGTTCGGGTGTCCGCCCGCGGTGCGCAGCACGTTCTGCTCGAACTGATCGACCACCATCACCTTGTAACCGCGCCTCAGAAGATACTGCACGCAGGGCTTGGATATTTTACCGGCGCCAAAAGCGAGAATTTTCTTTTCTTTGCTCATCTTTGCTTCCTCCGTATAGTTTTGTATTTTTTAGCTATCTGATTCTCTGTCCCCAGAGCTTTGAAAAGACGACTGTGAGGATGAACACCGCCGCCAGAGACACGGCGAGCACCGCGGGAGTCGGGAAAAATCCCGCTACGATATATCCGACGAGGCTGGCTGCCGCGACGGTCAGAGCGTAAGGGAGCTGCGTCTTGACGTGGTCGAGATGGTCGCAGCCCGCGCCCATCGACGAAAGTATCGTCGTGTCGGAAATCGGCGAGCAGTGGTCGCCGAACAGCCCGCCCGAAAGCACGGCGCCTATGCAGGGCAGCAGCGGCGCTTCGAGGCCGTAGGCCATAGGGATGGCGAGCGGGATAAGGATCGCGAACGCGCCCCACGAAGAGCCGGTCGAAAAACTGATTATCGCGCCGGTGACGAAGAGCAGGGCGGGGACTATCCATCCGGGCACGTTGCCCTGCGCCATCATTACTATGTACTGCGCGGTGCCGACCTTCTTGCACACTGAGCCTATCGACCAGGCGAGCACGAGAATGAGAAGAATGAACACAATTTCTTTCACGCCGCGCATATACATCTCATACGCCTCCGAGGTCGTCTTGACCTTCGCGTGGACCATGAGGGCTATACAGGCTATCGAAGCGACGAAATACCCCGAGCAGAGCGCGGTGCGGAGCAGGGCCCCAGGCGCGGGCTTCACAGGGAAGCCGGTCGGAATGAGAATGGCGAGGAACACTGTGAACATAAGTATAAGCGGGACGACGATGAAGCGCGCCTTGCCGTGCGTAATGTCGTCGGCGTCCACGCTGCCCATGACCTTCGCTTCCGGCCAGTAAGGCATACCGGTATCGACGGTCCTCTTCTCCGCCCTGTGCATCGCGGAAAATTCAAATCCCATCACGGCGACCAGCGGAACGAGCAGCAGCGCGCCGAGAGCGTAGAACTGATAAGGGATGACCTCGATGAAGGTCGTCCACTCCGAAGCGTGGTTGCCGAGCGCGTCGAACTCGTTGCGAATAAGTCCCTGGATATATATGCCCCACCCGATGAACGGGATGAGTATGCAGACGGGCGAAGCGGTGGTGTCGAGCATCCACGCGAGCTTCTCGCGGCTGACCTTCATGCGGTCGCATATCGGGCGGAAGATGGAGCCGACGAGCAGCGGGCTGCACGAGTCGGAGAAGAAAATAAGTATCCCCGCGAGCCACGTGCCTATCTGCGCGCCGGTGCGTCCGCCTATCTTATTCGCCGCGAGTTCGGCGAACGCCTTCGCGCCGCCTGAATATGTGACCACCCCGACGAAGCCTCCGACGAACACCATCATGACGAGCAGATTGGAATTATACGAGTCCGCAGCCTGGACTAAAATAAAGTCCTTTACGAGCATAACGAGCGCGGCGAACGGGTTCCATCCGGTCAATATGAGAGCGCCGACATACGCGCCGAGAAAAAGAGCGACCAGAACATTCTTGAACTTCCACGCCACAAGAACCGCGACGACCGGCGGCAGAACAGATAAAATACCGAAATAACCTTCCACGTTTTTCCCTTCTTTCTACAGCTTGTACCCCACTTCTCTGCGCCTCGCGGCGCGCGCCCAGCAGGCCGCCCGCGCGCTGCGGCGCCGTATTAACGCGCTCCGTCCCTCCTTTCCGCAAACTCCCGCCCGGCGCGCGCCGTACATAGACGCCCGTGGCCGCACGGCGCGCGCTGACGAATAAATTATTTTCAGAAATATAGTATCCTTATTTCAGTGAAGATAGTATACTATAAAGAATACAAGCTTTCAATATATTTTTTCAATTCAATTGATTGCAAATCAAAAAAGAAAAATTTGTTATTATTCTTATATCGTTATGACGATTTGTTTTTCAGTATAAAAGCATACCCTTAGAGCGAAGCCGCCAACCTAAGGCCGTAGAGCCCGCTCGCCGGCGGTGCGGCACGCCTTCGCCTTTAAGTAAAAGCATGAAAGGCTCCGCCGGCATTTAAAAACTGCGCAAGCGCAGCACGGCAAGCCACGCAGCCCTCGCCGCGGCACTCGCAGCGCACGGACTTTATAAAATGCAATTTGCATCTCTGCCGCGTAGATTCCGAAAACGCACGGCGCACGGTCGGAGTTCTGCCGGACCGCCGTGAGCGTCCGGCGCGCCGGCCGGCGAGCGCGCGCTCCGCATTCTTTCAGCTTCACGGATGACGCGGCCGACGGAGCATCGCGCTTCGCTGCCATAGGTTCTGCCGTAAGAATTTCACCCATGATCCCCCGCCATTCGCGCCGCGCGCGGCATATACCATCCAGACGCCTCCGTCGCCTGCGCCCGCCTTTTTCATACAATGCGCCGGCCCGGACTGGCGGATATTCATATCCTGAAAAATGCGGCGTAACAATATAACCAGCCTCATTCGAAATCTATTAAGCGGATTGTTTTTCCCCGCCCCGGATCATACAGTCCGTCATCGCGGAAAACACGAAACGAGCGGGCAATCGCGCATTCCTTTCAATCAATTCCGCGCACCGAGCGCCGCTTGCGTTCATCGCCTGCGGAACCCCGCGTCCATGCGCCGTTCGCGCGCTTTCGACGCGCTTACGGCGGCGGTGCGGCGTTATAACGACGCCCCGAAGACGCTTTATGCGCATAAGCCCGCACAGATATGCGGATTTTCTATTGACAAATGCCGCAGAGTACCATACAATACAATCAGGAACAAAAGTATCAAAAATATTTTCTGCAATTTATTTTATTCCTGCTCTATTTTCACTGCCTTCATCTCAACGGGCAGAGAGAGCCTTGCACTATCCGCCCGCGGCGCGGCGGCATGCGGAGTTTATATGGGGACGGACGGATTTTTTTCGTCCGGGGCGCGTGAGGATCGTTCCGTCTGTCGGGTTGGGGATCGTCCTGTTGGTTTGCCGTCATTACCGCAGCGCGTTGATGGGCGCGCCGAACGTTTGAAGCGGCGGCCCGGCGTCGGAACATCGCGGTGTGGATGCGTTTTCAGCGCGGTTTCGCGCTTTCGCCTTCATTAACCACTTCAAAACATCTTTTCCCCAGACAGCGGCTTTCCCGCTGCGCTTTCAAGGAGCCCTCGCGTTTTTCTACAACTTCACCGCGCGGGCTTCTTTAATTTTTGCCGCCTCCGCGCGAGTCTAATCCGACCGGCCGCGGCGGCGGCCGACAGTTTCAGCCTTTCCGTCCCAGGAGCGTCGCCGGTCCGCGGCTTCCCGACGTCAGAATCCGTTTGAAGCCCCGGATATATAGTGAATTAACTAAAACAGCAAACATTTATGTCATTCCGGCAATCTTCTGGCCGGAATCTCCATCCCCAGCACCGAGGCTGAATGAAGCGGTATAGAGGCGACGGAGGCTATTAGGCATGGGGCGGAGGCCCCGCCCACAGTTTCACTCACCGGGTGCAGGCGATTTGCGGGACGGCATACATTTTTTTAAAAAGTTAATCAAGTATAGCGTCTCGCATTGCCGCGGCGCCGTCACGAATTTTGGCCGTTTGCTGAGAAAATGAGTCGATCAGCCGCGCCTATGCTCAGGCGGCGGGAGGCGTCTGCCGTTTCGCGCGGCCCGCGCGCGCAGTCTGCTGCTACAGCAGCAGGGCCGCGAGCGGGACCGCCGCCACGGTGACGAGGCCGGCCGCCGCTATCGCGAGGCTGCTCATGGCTCCCTCCGCCTCGCCCATCTCGAACGCCTTGAGCGTGCCGAAGGCGTGTGAGCTGGTGCCTATCGCTATGCCTTTCGCCACCGGGTCTGTAACGCGCAGCAGGCGCAGCAGCGGAGCCGCGGTGAGGTATCCGAAGGCCCCTGTTATTACGGTCGCAAGCATCGTGAGCGCCGCGACGCCGCCCATTTCCTCGCTGAGTTTCATGCCTATCGCCGCCGTGATGGATTTCGGCAGAAGCGTAGTGTAGACATGGTGCTCGAAGCCTGCGAGGGCGGAGACGGCGAATATGCTCAGCACGTTGGCTGCGACGCCCGCCGCAATGCCGCAGCATATCGCGCGCGCGTTGCGCTTCAGCAGGTGGAGCTGGCGATAGAGCGGTATCGCGAGGCAGACGGTAGCGGGGGTGAGCAGGTCGCCGATGTATTTAGCTCCAAGGTTGTATGTGTCGTAGGAGACGCCGGAGACCGCGAGGAAGGCTATCACGAGGACGTTGGTCGTGATGAGCGGGTTCAGCAGCGGCGTCTTCACTTTTTTGTGCAGGGCGGAGCCTATGAGGTACGCGCCGAAGGTGAGCGCGAGGCCGAAGAAGAGCGAGCCGGAGATTATTCCGTCCATCTGCCGCTTTTCCTCCTTATCACGTGCTGGGTGACGAGGCCCGTGACCGCCATCACGACGACGGTCGAGAGCAGCACCGCGATGACGAACGGCCAGAGGACGCGCATGACCTCTTTGTAGTGCTCGATGACTCCCGCGGAGCCCGGAATGAACATCAGCGGCATCATTTCTATCAGGAAGCGCCCGGCGTCTTCTACGTCAGGAAGTTTCACTATGCCGGCGCAGAGCGCCACGAGCATCAGCAGGAGGCCGTAGACGCCGGCGGGGATCGGGAGCGGCACGCAGAGGTTGCAGAGCTCCCCGAGGAAGCTTATGAAGAATATGATAAAGACCTGTTTCAAATATTTCATTAAGAGTAAATCTCTCCAAGCGCGGGCAGGAGGCCCGCAAGAAAAGCTTTTGTTTTATTTTTTGTACAGCATCGCCGCGCCTGAGCAGAAGGCGGCGACGGCGGTGCTCGCGCGCATTATCCTGGCGCCGAGCGAAACGGGGGCGAAGCCCTCGGCGAGCAGCAACTCCGCCTCTTCCGGAGCCCAGTCGCCCTCGGGGCCTACGGCGAGCGCGAGCGCGCTTTCTATAGCAGCATCGCGCAGCGGCAGGGTTCCGTCGGAAAGCATCGCGGCCAGGCGCTGCGCCGGCATCGCTGCGAAATCCATCGCGGAGAGGGGCACAGGCTCGCACAGCAGCGGCGGCGCGGCGGCCCCGGCCTGTTTCGTCGCTTCGTCGAGGATTTTGCGCCAGCGCTTCATCTTATCGGCGAGGCGCGCGCCCTCGTAGCGCGGGACGCTTCTTTCGCAGACTGCGAGGTGTATGCGGAATACCCCGGTCTCGGCGCAGAAGCGCAGCGCCTCGTCGAGCTGGTCGTTTTTGAGCAGCCCCAGCACGAGCTCCATGCGCGGCTCGAAGGCCGCCTCCGTCTCGCGCGAAAGCTCGCGCGCCGTGACCGCGCCGCCGCCGCAATGAAGCCGCAGAGTTATCTTCTCTCCGTTCAGCAGCCCTTCGACCAGCGAGCCGGTGTAGCAGTGACGGACGCGGACGAGGTGGTGCGCCTCCTCCGCGTCTATCGTCCAGATGCCGTTATCGAAGGAACAGCGCTCAAGCCTCAGCCTTGGCAGCGACACCCCACCATTCTCCTTTTACGAGCTGTTCAACCGGCTTCATTCCCGCCTTTTTCAGCGCTTCGAGGAAAACGGGCTTTTCCTTCTCGAGCATGCCGGAGAATATCGCCGTTCCCTCCGCGCCTATAACGCCGGGAACGTCGCCTACCATCGTCGTGAGCGGGTCGAGCAGGATGTTCGCCGTCAGTATGTCGGCCTTATGCCCGAAGTCTTTGAGCAGGTCTCCGACTGCAAGGTCTATCTTCTCCGGCGGCAGGTCGTTGAGCTCGAAGTTTTTGCGTACTTCTTCGATGACCGCCGGATCTATGTCGCGCGCGTAGGCGAAGTCAGCGCCGAGCTTAAGCGCGCCTATCGTCAGTATGCCGGAGCCGGTGCCGATGTCCGCCGTCGTCATGCCGGGGCGCAGATATTTTTCAAGCAGCTCGAGCACTATCTGAGTGCTCTCATGGTATCCCGTGCCGAAGGCGCTTCCCGGGTTGATGTACAGCGGTATGCGGTCCGCCGGCTCCGTCCCGCGGTGCCACGGCGCGAGGACGACGAGGCCGCGGCCGACGGGAAGCGGAGGGAAAGCCTCTTCTACGACGACGTTCCACGGCTGGTTCTCAATCTTGCCGGAATCTTCTATCTCTACGCCGGGGAATTCCTTCATAGCCTCGGCGAGCCTGTTTTTCCAGTACGATATGTCTTCGGCGCTCTTATAGTACATGCGGAGTCTCGAAACGCCGTCGGGCATCTCCTGAAGCTCCGTGCCGATGCTTCCAGATATATCTGCGAGCGAAAGGAGATTATCCTCGCAGCCCGCGCTCGTATTTATAGTTATATACCACCAGTAGCCGTCAGCGGCGTTCATGGCGACAGCCTCCTTCCGCCTTTATAAAAAGGCCCGCGCGTCGCGCGGAATATCTTTTCTAGTTGAGCTTGGCTCCGCAGTCGGTGCAGAACTTCGCGCACTCCTCGTTCACCGCGCCGCACGACGGACACACGACGACCGAGGGCTGCGGCTTTTCAAGCTGCGCGCCGCACTCCTGGCAGAACTTCGCCTGTTTCCCGTTTTTCGCGCCGCACGCCTGGCAGGTGACGAACGAAGCTTCCGCAGCCTCCTTGGCCGCGCGCTCGCGTTCGAGCTCGGCTTCGAGTTCTGATATGACCCTCATGTGCTCGTCTATCTCTATGCAGTATTCGAGAATGTCGTCGTCTACCGGCCCCATGTCGCCGGCGCGCTTCGCGTAATAGTATTCGCCTATCTTGCGGCACGCCTCGTCGACGGCCCTTTTTTCGGAGCTTATCCTGCTCTTTATGCGCGTGGTCTCTACGGCGTCGTTCGCCGCATCCTTCACGCTTTTAGCCAGATCGTTGAGCTTGTCAAAAAACGCCATTACGTCTCCTCCTCCGTATTGGATGACACACTTACCAGTATAGCACATCGCGCCGCGCGCGAAGCGCCGTGAAACGGAGGAACGGGCGCGGAACGGCATCGCGGCGGCAGTTCCGCGTTTCCTTATCCACGTTCTTTCGTTACGCGAACACCTGCCGGTATTTCTCTTTCAGCGCGTCGGGCGCGGCCTTGATAATCTCGCCGCCGCCATTTCCGGACTCACGTCCCCATATCGCCCAGAGCACGCCGCGCCATAGGAAGTCTTTCGCATCCTCGTCATGCTCATCCTCTTCCGGCAGATAATCTGCCAGACGGTTCTTGATTTCAAGCAGAGAGTCGAGGCTTTCGTCATTGGCTATCAGAGAGCGGAACTCTTTCGCTGGGTCAAGCGACTGCATAGACTGGACGCCGTGGAGCAATACGGGCATGGTCTGCCGCGTGAAGCCGAACTTTTTAAAAAAGGCGTGGATGAATTTTTCCTGCAATGACGAATGTTCGTCGTCGCAGAGGTCTAAGTAACCGCACACCAGAGGCAGCCATTCAGGCCCCTCCATGCCGAGCGCGAATACGGCGAATGTTCCGGGCATTGCGCAGAGCTCGTCGCTCATGTTGTTGTACCACTCGTCCTCGCGCATAGCGAGCCGCGCGTACCGCTCTATCAGGCCGTGAAGCCGCGGATACCGCACCGCGCAGGCGAAGAGCTGGTTGACTCCCTTCTTCGGAAGCCCGGGAATTGGCAGGTAAATCTTTTCCGGCCCGCGGAACTCTACGGAGTAGCTGCGCGGAAACTCCGGATGCTCCAGCGCCTCGCACAGATAGCCCAGCGCCTCGGCGCAGCATTCCTCGGAGCAGTCTCTCGCTGTGATGCGGATCACGGCGAACGCGTCGTTGGCGGACGCGGTTAGATGTTCTGTCTTCCTCTTTTGAATATTGGGAGGCAGTTTGCCGCTTCCGTTGTTTTTAAGCTCCTTCACTATGTCGGGGCGAAGCTGCGAAACCAGTCCAAATAAATGCCTCGTTGTCACGGATTCAAAGCTGGCACCGTAGACCGTATGGCAGACCGCGGCGTAGCACGTGAAGCGGAGCAGGTTTTCGTCCACATCTTCCTGCCGCAGCTCCGGGGATACCGTGCATGGCGGATAGCACGAAAAATAGTTGTCTTTCTCCCCCTCCACAAAATAGCGTTTCTGTACGGTCTTTTCTATGTATTTTCCCAACGAATGACCGATCTCGCGCCAGCCGGCCAGCCGCCGCAGAGCGTCGCAGAAGGCGACTGCCTCATCGTAGGGGAATCCTTTCAGCGGCAGCCGCCCCAAGTATCGCTCAAGAATTTGCCATGGGAGGAACGGCGTCCCGTTGTGACTGCGCACAACCGTCGGGAAGGCCGAGTGGTTTTCCAGTGCGGTTCCGTCAAACACGTCCTGAATACATACATCCGCCTCCGCCAGCAGCTCCGGCGCTGTGTCCGGCTCGTGTATCAGATAGTACCGGCCGTGCAGGCCGTCTCGTTTTGGTAAGTTCACAGCGTTTCCTCCTTGAAAATCATGATTTTTCTCGTTGGTGTGTTTCGCCCTACGGGCATATTCCCGCGGCACTCCGCGCGGCAGAGCATTGCACGCCGCTATCTCAGCCCCAGCTTCGCCGCGAGCCCGTCCAGATAGTCGAGATGCCCGCGGCTCGCGCCGTATATTGTGACGAAGCCGTCCTCCTGCGCGGTTATATCCTGCCCCATGTACACGATACGCTCGCCTTTTTTCAGATAATAACGCCGGCCGTTCTTCGTCATGTCATTGTATTCTTCCAGCTTCAGCCTGTAGTGCTTTTCAAAAAGCTCTCTCGCTTTCTCCACATCGCCGAGATGTCCGTATATCATGGATTCTTCGAGCAGTATCTGGTTTCTGCATAAAACGTCGAACGACGGGAAATCCCTGCGGCGCGTGAGTACGGCCCGTCTCTCCGAGAGAATGTCGAAAACCGGCAGAACTTTGTTCAGCACGTCGCAGAGTATCTCATTTGCGGCGGCCTCCGTGCCGTCCGTGACACGGAAGCATTTCTCCACTCCGCCGTCGATAAACCCGAGTCTCGAACGGATAGTGCATTCGTATTCCTTGTAATATTTTTTCACGGGCCTTGACGGGAAGAACTCCCTCTCAGAGCATTCCGGCACTCTTATTCCGAGGTTGACCCACATACGGTCCGTATCGCCTCTGTACGCCTGCCCGCATTGGAAACTGATTACCTGCGATATGTCCTCGGAGACGAATCTGTGAAGTGTACGCCCGTGTTTGCGGAATCCGAATTTTTTTATTCCGGCGTATACTGCACCTTCAATAGCGTTGATCGCCTCGGTTACCGGCGAAGCCGCGTTCTTCATTAAAATTCTCCTTCGTCTCGCGGCCAGCCGTTCCGCCGCGGAAATATGATCCTCTTTACCAGTATTATACCGCCGCGCGCATTTCACGCCGCCGGCGGACGATACGGAAAAGGGGCGCGGAATCATCTTCCGCGCCCCGATTTATGCTGCTTTGCCGTAATTTGAGCTTATTTTTTGCCGCCGAGGTAGGCTTCCTCGATTTCCGGATTGTGGAGCAAGTCTTCGGAGCGTCCTTCCATGATTATCGTTCCGGTCTGAATGACGTAGGCGCGGTGCGAAAGTTGGAGCGCCTTTTTCGCGTTCTGCTCGACTATCAGTATCGCCATGCCGAGCTTCCTGTTGATCTCGGTCAGCTCTTTGAATATTTCGTTGATGATGATAGGCGCGAGGCCGAGCGACGGCTCGTCGAGCAGCAGCACGCGCGGACGCGCCATAAGCGCGCGGCCTATCGCGAGCATCTGCTGTTCTCCGCCGGAGAGCGTGCCCGCGTACTGGTTCTTGCGTTCAAGCAGGCGCGGGAACAACTCGAAGACGCTTTGCTTGAGATGCTCTATCTCGGCTTTGTCGGAAAGCGGGAAGGCTCCCATGTCAAGGTTTTCAAGAACCGTGAGCGGCGCGAAGACCTTGCGTCCCTCGGGCGAAATGCTGACGCCGGCGGAGACGACCTGGAAGCTCTTCGCAGGCAGCGCTCTGCCGTCGAGCAGTATCTCGCCCGATACGCGCGGGACGTCGCCCATGATGGCGTTCATCATCGTCGATTTTCCCGCGCCGTTCGCGCCGATGACGGCGACTATCTCTCCCGGGTAGACGTCGAGCGACGCCCCTTTGAGCGCCTGTATCGCGCCGTAGCGGACTACGAGGTCTCTTACAGCCAGAATAGGAGTGCGGGCTTCCGTCATTTCCCTATTCCTCCTCTCCAAGGTACGCCTTGAGAACGTCGGGATGGCTCTGTATCTCCGAAGGCGTGCCTTCGGCTATCTTCGCGCCGAAGTTCATGCAGACGATGTGCGGGCATATCGCCATGACCATGTCCATGTGGTGTTCTATGAGCAGTATCGTGAGGTTGAAGTCGCGGTGGATGCCCGTAATCAGATCGTTGAGCTGTAAAACCTCGTCTGCGTTCATACCGGCCGCAGGCTCGTCGAGAAGCAGCAGCTCGGGTTGGAGCGATATGGCGCGCGCTATCTCAAGACGGCGCTGCAGTCCGTAGGGCAGAGTGCCTGCGGCCTGGTTCGCTCTGTCGGCGAGGCCGACGCGGTCGAGAAGCTCCATGCTTTCTTTGCGCGTGGCGGCTTCCTTGCTTCTCCAACGTCCCATGTGAGTGACGGCTTCGAGGAAGTTGTATTTGTAATGCTGCTGCGCGGCCGTCATGACGTTCTCAAGCACCGACGAGGCCGCGAAGAGGCGCAGATTCTGGAACGTCCTCGCGATGCCGCGCGATATGACCTGGAAGGTCTTGAGCTTCGCTATGCTCTCGCCTTTGAAGACGATGTCGCCGCTCGTCACGTCGTAGACGCCGGTGACGAGGTTGAATATCGTCGTCTTCCCGGCTCCGTTCGGGCCGATGAGTCCCGCGAGCTCCCCCTTCTCTATCTTGAAGGTCATGTCGCGGACGGCGTGGACTCCGCCGAATTTTTTGTTGACTTCTTTCAGTTCAAGCAATGCGCTCATCAGCGGGCTCCCTCCTCTGCCGTTCCGGTCTTTTTGCGCGAAAAGAGCTTCTTAAGGTAGGACGGCGTCAGCTCGTTCGTGCCCATGATACCCTCGGGGCGCAGAACCATGACGAGCACGAGGACGAGCCCGTAGATAAGCATACGGTACTGCGATATCGGGCGGAAAAGCTCCGTGACGAGCGTCAGTATCGTCGTGCCGAGCAGGCATCCGCTCATGGAGCCGAGTCCTCCGAAGACGACGATGGAAACGAGCTCCGTCGACTTCGCCATGTCGAACATTATCGGCTGTATGAAGGACATATATCCGGCTATCAGCGCTCCGGATACGCCGCAGTAGAAGCCCGATATTGCGAGGCTCAGGTTGCGGTAGTGCGCCGTGTTGAATCCGAGCAGCGACGCCGCCACATAGTCGTCGCGGCATGCCTTGAAGGTGCGCCCGTAGCTGCTGTTGACGAGGAAGAACATCGCAACGGCGAGCACAACGAAGAAACCGACAGCGACCGGCATACTCGTGAAGCCGTCTATGCCGGGGTAGCCGCGCGCGCCGCGCGTAACGCTGTTCCAGTTCTCGATGATGAGGCGTATCGCTTCGCCGAGGCCGAGCGAGACTATGGCGTAATAGTCGCCGACGAGCTTCAGCGTCGGAAGGCCTATCAGGTAGGCCAGTATCATCGCAAGGATTCCGCCCGCGATAATGGCCGGGATGAAGTGCAGCCCGTATTCGACAGTGAGTATAGCCGCGGTGTACGCGCCTATCGCCATATAGCCGGCGTGGCCCAGCGTGAATATGCCGGTAAAGCCGGTGAAGAGCGAGACGCCCATAGCGGCGATGCAGTTTATAGCAAGGAGGGTGATAACGCCAACGGCATAACCTTCCATAACAGACCGCCCTCCTTTACACTTTCTCGCCGACGGATTTTCCGAAGAGTCCCGTCGGACGGACGATAAGCGTGATGATCAGGATGCCGAATACGACGAGGTCGCGGAACTGGCTCGATATAAATCCAGCCGTGAGCATCTCGGCGAGGCCGAGTATGATGCTACCGATAACGGCTCCAGGCAGCGAGCCTAGGCCGCCGATGACGGCGGCGACGAACGCCTTCGTCGTTATCATGCTGCCGAGCTGCGGATAGAGCGTGTAACGGACAGACAGGAATATACCGCCGACGCCCGCGAGAAGCCCGGCGACGAAGAACACTATCGAAATCAGCCTGTTGACGTTGACGCCCATAAGTCCGGCCGTTTTAAGGTTATAGGACGCGGCGCGGATTGCGAGCCCCCACTTCGTTCTGACGAGGAAAAGCTGGAGGCCGGCGAGGAACACGACCGCGGTCACGAGAGACAGTATGTCGAAAGCGCTCGTCGTAGCGAGGCCGAGGAAATTTACCGGGTCAGTCGGGATGACTGGGGGGAGCGCGCGGAAGCGGCCTCCGACCGTCACCACGAAGATATTTTCAATGACTATGCTCATGCCCATCGACGCGATAAGCATATAGAGCGTGATGGGAGTACGTTCGCGTATCGGGCGATAGGCGAGGCGCTCGACTATTATCGCCGAAATTCCCGCGCCTATCAGCGCCGCGAACGAGGCCACCCAAATGTTGGCGCCGCCGGAACGCAGCGCGTAGTAGCATATATAGCCGCCTATTACGAGAAATCCGCCGTGGGCGAAGTTAGAAAACAGAAGTACAGAATACACAAGCGAATATCCGACGGCGATAAGAGCGTAGACCGAGCCGAGGGACAATCCGTTGATAAGCTGCTGGATAAAGGTCTCCAATAGCAACACCTCAAACTTTCTTGCCTGGATAAACGGGTAAGCGTGAGCTTATTTAATGAGACGTCCAAGGCTCTCGCACCAAAAAGCCTTGGACGTCCGTCGGATGTGCTTATTTAGGTTCGACTTTCTTGTAGAACTTAGCTTTCAGGTCGTCGCCGACTTTAAGGATGATACCGGCCTTGTTCACGGGGTCGTGGGTCGCCGGGTCGATGGTCAGGGTCGCGTGGTTGAGCTTGAGGTCCTTCGTCTCTTCGAGAGCCTTCGCTATCGCGGGGCCTTCGGCCTTTCCGGCGCGGTTGATCGCGTCTACCAGCCACGTCATCGCGTCGTAGGACATCGTGCCGTTCACGAACTCTTTGCACTCGTCGTTGTATTTTTCTTTATAGCGGGCGAATATCGGAGCCATCGCGGGGTCTTCCATGTAAGTGTGGTTGACCCAGTAGGTTCCGACCATCGCGGGGCCGGCTATCTCGTTCATGAATTCGGCGTATCCGTCGCCGCCGACGATTGTAATGTCAAGCCCCAGCTCCTGAGCCTGCTTGATGGCGAGCGCCATATCTTTTCCCATTCCGGGGAGAAGCATCATTTCGGCGCCGGAGTTCTTGATCTTCGTAAGCTGGGCGCGGAAGTCAACGTCGGTCTCACGGAAGCCTTCATCGGCGACTATCTTTCCGCCGAGTTCCTCGTAGCGCTTAATGAAGAACTCTCTGAGCCCGTGGGCGTAGTCGGAGCCGACGTTGTAAAGGATGGCGGCTTTGCTCTTCTTGAGGTCGTTGTAGGCGAGATCCGCCGCAAGAGCTCCCTGATAGGGGTCGGTGAAGCATATGCGGAAGGAATAGGGGCGGACTTTGCCTTTATTGTCTACTGTGACGAACGGGTTGGAGGCGACGGTGCCTATCTGAGGGACCTTGCCGTCGGCGACTATCGGGGCGGTGGCTATATTGATGCCGCTCGAGTTCGCGCCGACTATCGCGCAGACTTTATCTACTTCTATCATGCGGCGGACGGCGTTGACCGCGTCCTCGTTGCGCGTCTTGGTGTCATAGGGGACGAGTTCGAGCGGACGTCCGAGCACGCCGCCCTTGGCGTTTACTTCGTCAACAAAAAGCTTGGCCATGTTCACTTCGGTGATGCCGTACTGGGCATAGTCGCCGGTGAGGGCTGCGAGGTAACCGATCTTGATAGGTTCGGCCGCGAAAGCGGCGCCGGCTGCGAGGACTACGATAACAAGAGACAGAATAGCTAGTACCTTTCTCAATATAGTGCACCTCCATATTGTGTTGTGTAGCTGTGTGACTCTGGCTCTATTGTATAAGTTGTGAAGGGATATGTAAAGAAAAATCGGCATAGTTAATTTAGTTAATTAAAATTTTTGAAATGAACGAGCGGCGGAGTTCAGTTTTTACATAAAAAAACGGCTCCTCCGTTCTGTGGAGGAGCCGTTAGTATTGCCGAAAAACGCGCGGCGCCGCTAGGCTTTCACCTGCTGTCCGCTCTCGCGCGCGAGCTGGATGAGAAGCTCTCGCTCTTTTGCGCTGAGGGATTTCGGAACCTTCACGCGCACGAGTATATTCATGTCGCCGCTGCCTTTGCCGCGGAGCCTCGGCATGCCGCGCCCCTTTATGCGAAGCTTGGAGCCGGCCTGAGTGCCCGCCGGGATGTCGAGCTTCTCGACGCCGTCGAATGTGTCTACCTTCACCTCGCAGCCGAGAGCGGCCTGCGGGTAGGATATCTCTATCGTCGTGTTGAGGTCGTCGCCCTTCCTCGTGAACCTGGCGTCGGGCATCACTTCAGTAAGTATGAAGAGGTCGCCTGCCGGGCCGCCGTTGATTCCGGCCTCGCCTTTGCTCGAGACGCGGAGCCTCGTTCCGTTATCGACGCCCGCGGGGATCTTAACCTCGACGCTCTGCGTCTTCTGAACGCGGCCGTTGCCGCGGCATACGGTGCACACTCGGTCAACGGTTCTGCCTTTGCCGCCGCATTTGGCGCATGTCACTATCTGCTGCATCTGTCCGAACGGCGTGTTGACGACCTCGCGCACCTGTCCAGTCCCGTGACAGGCCGGGCAGGTCTCGACCTTGCTGCCAGGCTCGGCTCCGCTGCCGCCGCAGTGCGGGCATGTGTCGAGCCGCGGTATTTCGAGCTTGCGCTTTGTGCCTTTATATGCTTCCTCGAGCGAGATTTTTACGCTCGCCTCAAGGTCCGCGCCGCGCTTCGGCGCGTTCGGGTTGGAGCTTCTGCGGCGTCCTCCGCCGAAGCCGCCTCCGAATAAATCGCCGAAGAGGTCGCCGAGATCCTCCTGCGTGAACGTCTGTCCGCCGAAGCCGCCGAAACCTCCGCCGGCGCCTCCGAAGCCGTCCGGCGGAACGTCGCCGACATAGCCGAACTGGTCGTACTGCGCGCGCTTTTTGGGATCGCTAAGCACCTCGTTCGCTTCGTTGATTTCCTTATATTTAGCCTCGGCCTCTTTGTCGCCCGGGTTGGCATCGGGATGATACTTCCGAGTCAGAGCGCGGTAGGCTTTCTTTATCTCGTCAGCCGATGCTCCCCGGCTAACGCCCAATATTTCGTAATAGTCTTTTTTACCGGGAGCAGCCATCAGCACTTCACCTCTCAATGGGATTTATTTCCTCCGCGCCGCGCGCGAGGGAATATTTTTTATTGCGCGCCTGGTTCAGACGCGCGAACTGCTGGGCAGGATTATAACCGTCCGCAGGCATTTGTCAAGATTAGTAAAAAATTCCGGCTTCAGCCGCAGGTACCGCGGCGCAGAAAAATTTGCGGAGCCCAGCGGCATTCCGCGCCGGCTCCGCAAATACTGTTTCTTCAGTTCCTCTTACTTGTTGTCCTCTTCGTGGAACTCGGCTTCGACCGTTTCTCCGTCGGAGTTGTCGGCCTGCTGCGCGCCCGCGTTCTGCTGCGAGGCTCCGGCGCTCTGGGCGGCCTGCGCGAGTCCGTTCATCGCCTCGGTCAGTTCGCGCGTTCCGCTCTTGATGGCTTCGGTGTCTTCGCCGTTCATCTTTTCGCGTAGCGCGGAGATTCTGTCGTTCACGCGGCTCTGAGCGCCCGCGTCGGCGGAGCCGGACTCCTTTACGAGTTTCTCGGCCTGGTAGATGACGGACTCGGCCTCGTTGCGCGCCTCGATAAGCTCTTTGCGCTTCTTGTCTGCGCTTTCGTTGATCTCGGCGTCGCGGCGCATCTTCTCGATCTCTTCGTCGCTCAGGCGCGAGGACTGTATCGTGATGTTCTGCGCCTTGCCTGTCGCCTTGTCTTTCGCCGTGACGTTGACTATGCCGTTCGCATCGATGTCGAAGGTGACTTCGATCTGCGGGACTCCGCGCGGCGCCGGCTTGATTCCGTCGAGGAAGAAGCGGCCCAGCGAGACGTTGTCGCTGGCCATCGCGCGCTCGCCCTGCAGGACGTGTATCTCGACCTGCGGCTGGTTGTCCGCGGCCGTCGTGAAGACCTGGCTCTTGGATACCGGTATCGCGGTGTTCTTGTCGATTATCTTCGTGAAGACTCCGCCGAGCGTCTCAAGACCGAGCGACAGCGGCGTAACGTCTACAAGGACGATGCCCTGCTGTTCGCCGGAGAGTATCGCGCCCTGGATGGCTGCGCCCATAGCGACGCATTCGTCGGGGTTGATGCCCTTCGTAGGCTCTTTGCCCATCAGTTCTTTGACCAGAGTCTGCACCATCGGCATACGGGTAGAGCCGCCGACGAGCAGTATTTTGTGTATCTGAGAGGCTTCGAGGCCGGCGTCCTTGAGCGCCGTCTTGACCGGCGTCTTGGTTCTCTCGAGGAGGTCTCTAGTCAGCTCTTCGAATTTGGCGCGCGTCAGTTTCTGCTCCAGGTGTTTCGGTCCGTTGGCGTCGGCCGTGATGAACGGAAGCGAAATGGTCGTCTCCTGCATCGAGGAGAGCTCTATCTTCGCCTTCTCCGCGGCCTCGCGCAGGCGCTGCGCGGCCATCTTGTCTTTCAGAAGGTCGATGCCGTCGCTCTTCTTAAATTCGCCGGCGAGCCACTCGACTATCCTGTTGTCCCAGTCGTCGCCGCCGAGCCTGTTGTCGCCCGCGGTCGAGAGGACTTCGAAGACTCCGTCGCCTACGTCGAGTATCGAAACGTCGAACGTTCCGCCGCCGAGGTCGTAGACCATTATCTTGTTGTCGCTCTTCTCAAGGTTCACGCCGTAGGCTAGGCAGGCCGCCGTAGGCTCGTTGATGATGCGGAGCACGTTGAGTCCCGCTATCGTGCCAGCGTCCTTAGTAGCCTGGCGCTGTGCGTCGGTGAAGTAAGCCGGGCAGGTGATGACGGCGTCGGTAACCGACGTACCGAGGTATTCCTCCGCGTCTTTTTTCAGCTTCTGAAGGATCATCGCGGAAATCTGCTGTGGCGTGTAGCTCTTTCCGTCTATGGAGACGGTCTTGTCGCTGCCCATCGAGCGCTTGATTGATATGACCGTGCGGTCCGGGTTGACTATCGCCTGACGCTTCGCGAGCTGTCCTACGAGTATCTGTCCGTCCTTCGAGAAGGCGACGACCGACGGCGTCGTGCGCTGTCCTTCGGGGTTCGGGATTACGGTTACGTTGTCTCCTTCTTTCACCGCCACGCAGCTGTTAGTAGTTCCGAGGTCTATTCCTATTACTTTTCCCATGGTTGATTCCACCTTTATTAAAATCTCGCGGCGTGCGCGCCGCCTGGTATTTCCTTAATTTATCCGTTGTACTTGCCTACGCGGACCTGCGGCGCCTTGAGTACCCTGCCCGCGAGCTTGTAGCCTCTGCTGACGGCCCCGATGATGTGACCGTCCTTGGACTCGTCGTCCACCGGCTCCATCGAGACCGCTTCGTGCAGAGCCGGGTCAAACTCTCCTTCGGTCGGAATGAATTCGAGCCCAAGCTTGCACAGCCCGTCCGAGAACTGCTTGATGACCATCGCCATGCCTTTCGCCATCCCGCTCTCGGGGTCGTTTATCGCCGCCGCTATCCGCTCGAGGTTCTCGAACACCGGCAGCATCTCGTTCACCGCCTGTTCGGCGGCGAGCTTAGCGTTGCTCTCGCGGTCGCGCTCCATCCTCGTCCTGAGGTTGAAGTAATCCGCGCGGGCGCGCGCTACCTCTTCTTTCAGCTTCTTTATCTCTTCCGCCTGCTTCTCAAGCTCGGCGGAGAGGGCTTTCATATCCTCCGCGGTTTCGGAAGAGGCGGCCTCCCGAGCCTTCGCGTCGTTCTGCGCGGCGTCGTCCTCCCGAACCTCGCCGCGGTTCACGTTTTCCTGTTCGGTCATTTGTCTATCTCCTCTTTCTCGCCTGATTCGGAGTCGAGCTTACGCAGCACTCCGTCTATCGAAGCTATAGCTTTTTCATAGTCCATGCGTTCCGGCCCTATCAGGCCGACGACGGCCTTCTGCCCTCCGGCCTCGCCCGTTGCGGCTACGAGAGCCGAACGCTCCATGCCCGGCAGCTCGCTTTCGTCGCCTATCATGACGTTGAGTTCGTCTATCGAGCAGCGCCTGACGAGCGCAGCCATGTTCTCTTCTTCTTCCAGGAAAGAGCAGAGCGCCTGCATGCGCCCGAGATCCTGGAAATCCTGAAGGTTCATCATGTGGCTGAACGAGCCGGTGAATATCTTCGGCTCGTGAGAGCCCAGCATCGAATCTATCGCCAGTACGGCTTTCTCGCATTCGTCGCGGCAGCGTCCTATGTCGGCGAGAAGCTCCCCTTTCACCGTCTTTTTTATGTCGCTCCACGCCATGCCGGAGAAGCGGTTGAGGCGCGAAGCGAGCGCGTCGAGGTCGTCCTGCGTCATGTCCACAGCGATATCTATGAATTTCTGGTGGACGAGGCCGCCCTGAAGAACGACCAGCAGGAGCACCTTGCGGTCGTCCATGCGGACGAAGTTCACATGATGAAAGCGCACCGTGTCGAGCGGGGTTATCGCCGCAATGCCGACGTAGTTCGACACGCGGCTGAGCATGTCGGAGGCCGACGCCAGCATCTTCTCGAGCCCCTGCTTGTGCTCCATCATCTTCTTGAGAAGCTTCACAGAAGGCCCCGCGTTGTTCACGCGCTGGAGCACCGAATTCACGTAGAGCCGGTAGCCCTGCGTCGTCGGTATCCTGCCTGACGAGGCGTGCGTCTGGGTGAGGAACCCGAGGTCTTCGAGGTCGGACATCTCGTTGCGTATCGTCGCGGAGCTGCGCCCCGGAAGATAGCGGCGCGAAACAGTGCGCGAGCCGACCGTCTCGCCGTTCTTGATATATTCGTAGACGACCGAGAGCACGACTTCGAGCTGCCTTTCCGTTATCATCCGAACCTCACCGCCTTTCTCCGCATTTATTAGCACTCACTCAACCCGAGTGCTAAATACCTTCAACGCGATACATGATAATCGTCATATACATATTTGTCAATACAGGTCAAAAAAAATTTTTTTGTAAAAACTGCCTTTCGCGCGCAGCGGCATCATGCGTGAAGCGGCGCGGTTATTGTATAATCGTTAACTGTCCGGCGTTCGCCGCGGCGCGGCGTTAAGTTTAAGCCGGCGACTGGAGTTTTAGACGGAAATGGAAAAGGACAAGACGACCGTATATCTGATCCGCCACGGCGAGTGCGCGGGCAACAAGGAGAACCGCATACGCGGATGCGTGGATTTCCCGCTGAACGAGAACGGCGTGCGCCAGGCGCACGCGCTCGCCGAAGCTATGAAGGACAAGCACATCGACTATATTTATACGAGCCCGCTGTCGCGCGCGACCGCGACGGCGGCGATACTAGGCGAGACGCTCGGGCTGTCCTACGAGGCGCGTGAGGGGTTCTGCAACATACATCTGGGGCCGTGGGAGAACCGCCTGAAGGCGGAGCTCGCCGTCGAGGAGCCTGAGAAATGGCAGACGTGGCTCAACCAGCCGGAGGAGCTCGTCATCGAGGGCGGCGAGACTCTCGACCAGGTGCGCGACCGCGCGCTGGCCGAGCTCAATAAGGTCATAGAGGAGCACCGCGGCGCGAACATCGCGCTGATCGCGCACCGCGGAGTGCTGAAGCCGCTGATGGCGGGGGCCATCGGCGTGCAGCGTCCGAGCTACTGGCGGCTGCACGTGGACACGGCGTCGTACAGCGTCCTGACCTTCGACAGCCTTCACGGCTACTGCCTGATGGGCCTCAACTTCACGGAACATCTGAAAGGCCTTCCTATAATTCAGGAATTCGACTAATGATGAAGGCTCACCTTATAAAGTTCACAGGCGAGAAAGAACTCGCAGAGGCGGTCCTGCGCCTCGGGGGCAGCGAGGCATCTCTGCGCTTTTTCGAAGCGCGGCGCGAAACGCTTCAGCTATACGTCAGGGACGTGCCGTCGCCGGCCGCCTCGATAATCAAGCAGGAGGCGCTCGCGCGCGGCTGCGACGCGGCAGTCCACGCGCAGGTCATAACATGCGGCGTCGAGCGCGGCGACGTGATAATCTTCGGCTCCGCGAAGCAGCTGGGACATATCGCCGACAAGCTCGACGAAATGCCGTGGTGGGATCTCCGCGGCCTCGCTGCGGAGATACGCCGGCTGACGGCGAAGCGTGCGCCGAGGCGCGCGGCTCTGCCCTGCGGCGCGGAGCTGACATTCGGCGAGCGCACTCTGCTGATGGGCATAATAAACCTGACCGACGACTCGTTCTTCGAGGGGAGCCGCTGCTACGGCGACGCGGAAAAGGCCGCCGCGAGGGCGGTGAAGATGGCGGAGGACGGAGCCGACATACTCGACCTCGGAGCGGAATCTACGCGCCCCGGCGCGCCGCGCGTCCCTGAGGAGCAGGAGCGCGAAAGAATGGCGGCGGCGGTCGCCGCGATACGGCGCGAGCTTCCGCGAATGCCGCTTTCCATCGACACGACGCGCGCATCCGTCGCCGGGGCCGCTCTCGAAAACGGCGCGGACATCATAAACGACGTGTCCGGCCTCCAGTTCGACAACGGCGTCGCTGAGGCCGCCGCGCGCCACAAGGCTATGCTCGTGCTGATGCACATGCGCGGCACTCCGTCTGACATGCAGACGATGTGCCGCTACGACAATCTCATGTCCGAGGTCTGCTCCTTCCTCGACGAGGCGGCGGAGAAGGCCGTTTCTCTCGGCGTCGCACGCGAAAGTATTATAATTGACCCGGGGATAGGGTTCGCCAAGGACCACGCGCAGAACCTTTTCCTCCTGCGCCACTGCGAAAGCCTGAAAGCCCTCGGCTATCCGGTGCTCGTCGGCGCCTCGCGCAAAGGAACGGTAGGAAAGGCGACGGGACGCGCAGACGCGGGTGACAGGCTGTATGGGACTCTCGCCGTCACGTCCGTCTGCTGCTGGCAGGGCGCAGACATAATAAGAGTCCACGACGTGCGCGAGAACAAGGACGCGCTGATGATGACCGAAGCTATAAGAGGGGCTGAATATGTCTGATAAAAGGATTTTTCTCGCGTTCGGTTCAAACCTCGGCAACAGGCTGGAGCATCTCAAGGCCGCGCTGAAATATCTCGAGGAGCACGGCGTCCGCATCGAGAGCAAAAGCCGCGTGTGGGAGACCGCCCCGTGGGGCGAGACCGACCAGCCGGCGTTCCTAAATATGTGCGCATCGGCGCGCACGGACTTGGACCCGTTCGCGCTGCTGCGTCTGCTTAAGAACGCCGAGGCCGACCTCGGACGCCGTGAGAGCTCGCACTGGGGACCTCGCGAGATAGACATCGACATAATATTCTTCGGCTCGCTCGTGATGAACGACCAAAAGCTGACGATCCCGCATCCGTATATGCACGAGAGAGGCTTCGTGCTTAAGCCGCTCTCCGAGATAGCTCCCGACGAGGAGCACCCGGTCTCGCACAAGACCGTGTCGGAGATGCTTTCGGAGCTTCCGAAGGCCGAGCTGGAAAATATGGTATGGATTTCGGAAATATAAAACGCGCGGCCGGCGGGCGCGGCGGGAAAAATCTCGGGATGCTGCTGATCCCGGCCGTTGCGGCGGTGATGGCGCTCGTCCTCTGCCTCGCGCCGTCGCCCGAGGGCGAGGGGCGCGAGATAAGTATACGTATGCTGGAGCTTCCGGCTTTTCCGATAACTCTGGTGCTGGAGCAGAACGAAGGCGCCGTTACCGACGCGTGGCTGCGCACGCCCGCCGGCGCGCGGCGGCTCGAGCAGCTCGAGGGGCTGTCGTTCGTTTCGAGCGACCCCGTAATCTCCCGCGTCGACCAGGACAACAGGGACGACCTGCTCTGGCGGCTCTCCTTCATGAACGTGAAGGGCGAGGGGCTGCACCTGTGGATAGGGATGACTACATGGGCGCCGCGCGTGTATATCGCGACGACTCCGTTCCGTTATACCAGGTGGCACGCGCTGCCCGCGAAGATAGAGGTGCCGAAGGGCACAAGCCTCTACATATCGCCGGAAGCCCCGCTCTACAGGACGCTCGAGAAGCAGTTCGGCGGCACGGACAGCTACTCCTTCGTCTATACGATGATGCTGACGCCCGAGGGGCTGACGTTCGTCCCGGTGCCGTCCGTCTACCAACAGCTGGCGGTACTGCTGCGCGCCGGAATGCACGGCGAGAGTTCGCCGCCGAAGCGTCTCGCCTACGTCCGGATGCTGACGGAGTTCAACCGTCTCGCGGACGGCAAGGCCCCGCAGGCCGACACTCTGCTCAACCTGCAGATAGAACGCATAGGGACTCTGAGCTGGAAGAAATAGCGCGGCGGAAGCGCGAAGCGAAAGGCGTAAAAAGACGAAAGGGGCCTTACGGCCCCTTTTTATTTTCGTTCAGTTTCCCAGAAGACCGGGCGTTTAATATTTCAGCCCGAAGATGGGATGGAAGATCCTCTCGTCGTGGAGGAACTGCGCCTGCTCGTCGAACGACTTCTTGGCCTCGTCGCCGAGAGAGACCGCGAGCGACGACGTCAGGACGTGCGTGAGGAATATCGGCCCGATGATGCTGCTGCCGAAGGTCGGGCTGTTCGCCGAGACGTTTATCTGCAGCTCCGCGAAACGGCAGACCGGGGCGGCGGCGCTGTCCGTCATCGTTATGACGCGAGCGCCGTTCCTGTGCGCGATCTCGACCGATTCCGTTACCTCGACCGCGTAGCTCGGAAGCTCGCATACGACTACGGCGTCCCCCTCGCGGACGCTGCGGACCTGCTCCCAGAGCGAGAGCCCGCCGCGGCGGCAGAGCAGCGCGCGGCAGCCCATGACGGTGAGGCGTATCTGCATAAGCTCCATCACGAGCGACGAGATGCCCCAGCCGACGCAGTAGACGTTGCTGGCGCTTTTGATTATCTCGCAGAACTTGTCTATGTCGGCCGGGACGAGCTGCGCCATCGTGTCGTCGAGGTTCGCGTGCTCGGCCTTGAATATGCTGTCTGGAAACGAGTCGTTGGAGCTGACGGCGCGCGCGAGAAGCGCGGCTGGATTGATCTGTTCGAGTATCGTTTTCTGCAGGCAGGCCTTAAGCTCGGCGTAGCCCGAAAACCCCAGCATCTGCGCGACGCGTACAAGCTGCGCCTTCGACACCTTGAGCTCGTCGGCGATGTCGCCTATTGAACGGAATGAGGCTTCTCTCATGTTGGCGAGGAGATACTCCGCGACACGCCGCGCCTTGTTCGGCATCGTATGCGCTTTCTCCATTAAAAGGTTCTGTAACTGAGTACTGTCCATCTACCTACACTCCTTAAATTTTTCTCTGCTGCGTGTGCTTTCCTAAACTTATGTAGAATTTACTGAGGTTAGTTTAATTTCTATCTTTCCATTTGTCAACACAAGTCTAATTTAATTTATGCAGGTTCACCAATTAGAGCCGTATATTCGGGGAGAATAATATATCTATGCACTACTCGAACAAAACGCGGCGGAAAAGCGAGGCCGCGGCCGCCGCCGGGCTGCACGGCGCCTGCCGCGGCCCGGCGGAGTTTTTCACGCGCTGATCAAAGCGGCGCCCATTCTCCCTCTTCCCTGTCGCGCATGACGGGGCAGCTCACAGGGCCGCGCGCGGCCGTCTTGAGGCAGGCGTTGCACGAGACGCAGGCTGAGGGGCGCGCGTCGTCCTCGGCCCAGCGGTTTACCAGATCCGGCTCCGCTATGAACGGGCGGCAGAGGCCGAACATGTCGGCCGCGCCCTCGTCGAGCAGGCCGGCTATGACCGGAAGCGAACGCAGGCCGCCGGTCAGTATGACGACGGCGTCCTCCGGCGCGCGTTCCCTTATCATGCGAGCGTACGGCGCGAATGGAGCCTCTGACTCTCCGGCGGATACGCCGACGACCGACGGTCTATGCGCCGCCGGCGTGTAGTCCGCGCCGGACGAAACTTCAACTGCGTCCGCGCCCGAGGCCAGCGCCGCGAGCGCAGCGAGCGTCCCGTCGTCGGGGCCGTAGCCCCCGTCCATACCTTCGTTGACGCTGAGCTTCACCCACAGCCGGAAATCGCCGCCGACAGCCGCACGGACGCCGGCGCATAGTTCACGAAGAAAACGCGCGCGATTTTCGGCGCTTCCTCCGTATTCGTCTGTTCTTTTGTTGAAGAGCGGCGAGAGGAACTGTGTTACGAGGAAGCCGTGCGCGCCGTGTATTTCAACGCCGTCCGCGCCGCCCTCCTTCGCGCGCAGCGCCGCGGCCGCAAACTCGCCGAGCACGCGCTCTATGTCGTCCCTTGTCATCGCGCGGCTGCCCGTATCGCATCCCGGCATCGTCACGCCGCTCGGCGAGACGCCAGCGCCTTCGGCGAAGGCGGACGAGAGCAGTCCGCCGGCGTGGCAGATCTGGACTATGAGCCTCGAGCCGTGCGCGTGGACGGCCTGCGCGAGACGGCGGACTTCCTCCGCTCCGCGCTCTCCGTCGAGCCCCCACTGGCGCGTCGCGGCCCGTCCTTCGCGGCTTACGTAGGCGAACTCGGATACGACGGTCCCCGCTCCTCCGGCGGCTGCCTCGGCGGCTCGCGAGACGGCGGAGGGCGTCAGAGCGCCGCTCTCGCCGTCGCAGCAGCCGAGCCACGCGGCGGCGCGGACGAAGCGGTTGCGGGCCGAAAATTTTCCATGCTGAAAGCTTTTGAACAGTCTTTGTATCTTTTCTCTCTCCGATGTTGCGGACATGTCTATGTTCCTTTCGGCGCGCCGGCGGCGCGCGGATATCATACGAAGCGGAGCAGCCCTGCGGCCTCTTCCTCGACGATGCCGGCGTGGGCGGCTAGGCGCTTTATTCCGAAGCGTCCGTGGCCCGTAAAGCGCGAGATTTCGCGGCGCGGAACGTTCCACGGTCCTCCGGGGTTCTCGCGTGTGAGACGGCGCGCCGAAGCCTCGGCGAGTATCAGCTCGCCTAGCGCCGGATGGTGCGGCCCCGCGGCGACGTCCGAGGCGAGCGACTCCGTCTCCTGAAGCCCTATCCTTATCGGCACGAAGCCGTATTCGAGGGCTTCGTCGATAAACTCGCCGCCCCATAGCGCCGCCTCCTCGACAGAAAGCGGGCGGTACTCGCCGCTCCTGTAGAGGCGGCAGAGCTCCGTCCCCTCGAGGACGAGACACGGATAAAGGCGCAGCTCCCAAGAGTCCGCGCCCTTGAGCGCTGCGAGGCGGCGAAGGTCGGAGAGGCTGCTTTCGCGTCCCTGTCCCGGCAGCCCTATCATCATCTGCACGCCTACCGGCAGTCCGTCGGCCATGAGCAGCCGTATGTCCTCGAATATTTTTTCAGGGTCGGCCTCGCGGCGGCAGGCGGCGAGCACGGCGGGGTCGAGCGTCGGTATGCCGAGCTCTATGCGCGAAACCGGATATTGCTTTATCAGCCCGCGCAGCGCGCCGTCGCGCAGGTCGCCGGGGTAGGTCGAGAAGCGCACGGCGCTCCCGGCGGGCGCGTACATCGTCACGCAGTCGAGGTATTCCTTCACCCTCTCGGGCGGAAAGCGGCAGAAGGAGCCGCCGAAATAGCATATCTCGCGCGGCTCGGCAAGGCCGCTCAGCGCGGCGCGCACGTCATCGGGCGAGGGCACGGCGCGCACGCCGGTTATGACGCGCTGGTCGCAGTAGACGCACTGACCGCGGCAGCCGGCGAGAGGCAGGAAGAACGGAAATTTTTTCAGCAAGGCCAAGACTCCTCACCGTCCCAGTCGCGGTACTGCCCCTCCTCCCATTCGGGCCAGAGCGCGGCCCAGGCGAAGGTGTCGGCGCGGTTTTCAAAGCTCTCCATAGAGACGAAGCTGCGCGACCAGAAGCGCGCGCCTTTCGTGTGATACAGCAGATGGTAGAGCTCGTGAAAGAGCGCGAAGCGCCGCCACAGCAGCGGCAGCATCGAGTTGATGAAGATGCGTCCGCGTTCGCCGCGCACCAGATGTATCCCCCACACGCCGGAGGGCAGCGCGACGCGCTTTATGTCGAGAGAGAGCCCAGTGCGTTCCTCCGCCTTCGCGAGTATGTCGAAATCGTCGAGGAGACGCCACTCCGCGGCCTCGCTCACCGCCCATTCCGGCAGGCGCGCGGGCGGCTCCGGATACTGCTCCTCGAGCAGGTCTTCAACTTCTTCTTCCCTACTTGTCTTCGGAAGCATCCTTCTCGTCCCAATCGTCGAGCGCCGCCTCGATCACTCTGTAGACGCGTCGCAGCTCCTTCTCCGAAAGCTTCTTGCTGCGATACCATATCTCGAGCTCTCCGTCGTCGAGCATGGACTCAAGCTGGACGCGCCCGGGCTTGTCCGGCGAGGAGAAGTCCTGAAGGAGGTCGGCGACCTCGACGTTGAGGGCCGGAGCCAGCCTCTGGAGCAGCTTCATGGACGGAAGCCTGCGGTTGCTCTCGAGCGCCTGCACATAGATGCGGCTGACCTCGACTTTGTCCGCGAGCTTCTGCTGAGTTAAATGCTGCGCTTTGCGCAGCGATTTGATCCTGTTGCCAAGACTCATACTTATAGTCTCCTTTTCATAGAATCTTGCGAAAAAGCATTACTATATATCAACATAATACTATATAGTCCGTTTGTTGACAACGGAGAGAGTACGAGCGTCAGAGATACTATGCAGGAAATATACGCAGCTCAGAAGGTCGGCGGCGCCGCCGGGGCTTACGCGGCGTTCCATAAATCTGCGTTCCAGCTCGTAAAGCGGCGCGCGGTCCCACGACGGAGCGCGGAATGCGGCGCGCGCGCGGCGGACGAGCTCCATATACCCGCCGCGCCAGTAATCGAAACCCGCGCGGTGTATGACGTTGCTGTCCTCGCACACGAGCATCATCTCAAGAAGGGCCGCAAGTCCAGCGTCGTTGAAGCTCGCGCCGCCGCCGAGCGCGCGGCGCAGAGCGGGAAGGCCGGCGCATATTGCCGACGGAAAGCCGCGCTCGGCCTCGCCGCGCACCCCCGTGACTCCGTGCTCGAGATACAGCCGCTCGCCGTTCGTGAGAGCGCGCCGCTGCGATGCGCCGCGCAGGACGCCGAGCTCGCGCTCGACCGAGCCGCGCACTGCGAGCGCCGCGAACCTCGCCGCCGTCTCTGCGCTGAGCGGCGCGCCGGAAAATATGGCGAAGCCGGCCCCGTAGACGAGCAGAGACATAAGGTAGATAAGCCCCTTGTGAGTATTCACCCCGCCGGCAGCCTCGAGCATCGCGCGCTCCATTTCCGCGCCGGCCGGACGCAGCAGCTCCATCGCGCGCTCCGGCGGCGCGCCGCTTAGGCCGGCGCGCGCCTGACGTATCCAGAAGGGCGCTATGGCGCGCGCGCTTTTCAGAAAAAGCGCGCAGTCCATGTCGTCGTGGCATCCGCTGCCCTCCGCGTCCACGAGCCCAGGCTTCGGAGAAGTCATGACCTCGCGCACGGAGGCCTCGTAGGCCGCGATTGCGAGAAATTCCGCGCCGCTTGACTTCATCGTCCTTCTGGCGGATACTTTCTTATATTATCTTGATTGTAAGGAGCCGCTCGATGCATCTTATTCCCTCCGCGGCGAAGTACGCCGCCACTAAAATAGCGCAAATGGCCGAACGGGGCAAGACGGCTATATTTTTCCGCCGCTTCGCCGCGCTGTGCCTTATCGCGCTGTGCGCGGCGGCCTTCGGAGAAGCGGTCTGCCTCGTCTCGGCGTCATGCTGGAACGAGGGGCGCGCGGCGTGGAAGAACGGGGACTGCGAGGCCGCGCTCGAGGCGTGGTCGCGCGGCGCGTGGGCCCAGCCGTTCGCGATACGCCCGGCGCGCCTATATTACTGGAAGATACGCGCGCTCGAAAGGCTCGGGCGCGACGGAGAGGCGGCCCGTACGGCCGCGCTGCTCGCGCTGCGCAAGCCGCTCGACTTTTATTCTTTCGTCCTCGCTTACGAGGGCAAATACCCGAAGCTCACGCGCGCGGTGAACGACGCGAAGTCGCGCGCCGCGGCGGCGCGCCGCTGGGCCGCCGAAGCAGAGGCCGCGGCGTCGAGGACTGGCGTGCGCGAAAACGTGCTTTTCGGCATAATGAAGCGCGAGAGCAAATTCAAGCCCGGCGCCGTGAGCGCGCGCGGAGCCGTCGGCCTCATGCAGCTCATGCCGCCGACGGCGCGCGAGGCCGCCGCGCGGCTCAACGATGAAACTCTCTCCCCCTACGTGCCGGAGCAGAACGTGATGCTCGGAGCGGCGCACTTCGCCTATCTCAGCGCGAAATTCAGCCGCAGGCTGCCGCTCGCGGTCGCGGCCTACAACGCCGGCGCCTCCGCCGTTTCACGCTGGAGGGCGGACGAGGCCGCCGACTGGGTGGAATGGATAGAGGATATACCGTACCCGCAGACGCGCGAATACGTGCGCTCAGTGCTCGAAAACATAGAAATCTACGACTACGGCGGAAAGGGAGCCAAGCAGGGAAGACGCTCTTTCTTCGCGTGGGCGCTGCTGCCGCCGTCGATAGGCGCGGAGTTCGCGGGCAAACGGGAAAATCCAGCAAGGATGGAGTGATCGCGCTATGGCGCGTGCTGAAGGAAATTTCGACCCGGTGGAGGCTGTGCGCGCGTTTCTTGAAGAAGCGCGCTGCGATTCTCAGATAAAACATACGGAGGCGACGATATTCACAGTCTCCGACGCTTCGGCCGCGGTCGGAGCGCCTGAAGAAGAGATACTCAAAAGCATACTGCTGCGAGTGAACCACGGAAAATACTACGCGCTGGCGCTGATGTCCGGCGTCAACAAGGTCGACGCGAAAAAAGTCAAAAAGGCGCTCGGCGCTTCGCACGTCTCGTTCGCAGGAGGCGAGGAGTGCGAAGAATGGTCCGGCTTCCGCCCCGGAGGCGTGCCGCCGGTCGGCTATCCGGAACAGCCGCGCACGCTGCTCGACGAAGACCTCTTCAACTATCAGACAGTGTGGGCAGCCGCAGGCACAGATCACGCCTTCTTTCCGGTCGCGCCAGAGGAGCTGCTGCGCATAACCGGCGGCGAAAAGAGCGACATAAAGAAAGACTAAAGAGGAAAAGACAAATGGACTGCGCAGAATACCGCGCTTATATGAAAGAATTTTTCGAGCGTCTGTACGCCAGTTATTCGGAGGGAAGCGGCGCCGGCGTCATGCTCCCGTTCGGAGACGAAGGGCGCGAGATGTGGGCCGACGGCGCGGAAGAGGACGAAGAATGGAAGAAATGGAAGCTCGTCCCCGCGTCGATAAGCGGCGAGGAGATAGCCGCCTTCGAGGACGAAATAGGGACGAAGCTGCCGCTCTGCGTCAGGGCCTTCCTCACCACCTATCACCACTGCTTCGAACCGCCCGTCGGACGAAACCCGACTTTCGCGCACTTCGAGGGCATGAGGGAGGCGTGGAACCCGACTCTCGTCGCGGCCGGCTATCTGCCCGTCGCGTGGGACGAGGAGGGCGGATACATCCGCTGCGTCGATTTGTCGAATATGCCGGACGAGGAGAAATGCGGCGTCTTCGAGATAGACCACGAGATACTTTTCTCGCTCGACGAAAACGCCGGACGCGGCGCAATCGAGGCAGAGATGATGCCCGTCGCCGAAAACTTCATCGCATTTCTCGACGGGATAGCGGGCGGCGAGATTTAGAAAACAGGCGGAAGCAGCCTCAGAGCGGGAAGAAGAACCGCGCGGCGGGGACGATCAGCAGGGCCGATACGCCTACCCTTATCGCGTAGACGACCGCCATCTGCCAGAGTTTCAGAGGAATATTCGAGTGCCATACGTGCAGGCCGACCTCAGTAAGATTGACGAGGCCGACGACCGAAAGGCAGACGCAGGCGAACCTGTCCGCCTCGGTCAGCAGCGCGTGGCCTGCGGCGGCCGCGAGATACTGATCGACGAAGGCGAATACGACGGACTCGGCGGCGAGCCTGCTTTCAAGCGCGCCGAGCGCGTCGAGCAGGGCCGCGAACGGGACGGCGAGGGCCGAAGCAGCCGGCGTAAATTCCGCAGCGAGCAGCAGAAGCGTGCCGAAAGTCATCATCAGAGGAACGGTGCCGAAAAGCAGCGAAAACATAATATAACGGCTCTCGCGCATATATGACGAGAGCGTCATGCGGCGCGCCTGAGCCGTGCCCCGGAAAACCGCCCAGCGCAGCGCGGACATACCGCGCCGCCCGTCGCCGCGGCGAGCCGCGTATAACGAACGGCCGCGCGCATATTCGTCGGGCACGGACGAAAGAGGCGCTATCCTCGGCATCAGCGCCGCGAGCAGGATCATCGAAGAATACGAGACGAGCAGTATCTGAGGCATGGCGTATGATATGTCCATGAGTTCCGCGACGGCGTATATGTTGTATATCCCGGCGAGCGAGAAGCCGCAGACGATCGACGCGGCCTCGCGTCCCGTATAATAGCCGGCGTCGTACATCTTCGCTGTGAATACTACGGCCATCGAGCTGCTGCCGAGCCACGAGGCGACGCAGTCTACGGCGGCGCGCCCGGGCACGAGAAAGAGCGGACGCATGACGGGGCCGGCGTATACGGCTATGAACTGGACGAGGCCGAAGTCCATCACAAGCGGCGAGAGAAGGCCGAGGACGACGGAGAGGGCCGCTAGCCTAGACACTATGCTTCCAGCTATAAACGCGGCGTTCTCCGCGAACGCGGACGCCAATCCGCCGGGCTCCACAAGCTCCGCCGCGCCCGGCAGAGCGCACAGAGCTATAGGCAGCGCCGCGACGCGCGCCCAGAACCACAGAGCGCCGCCGGTGAGATTCTCGTGCAGTATCTCGTCGCGCAAAATCCAAGCCGGGCGGAAAAATTTCGCCGCGACTGCGAGAACGGCCGCGGCTGCGGATATCGCGGCCGCCGTCTGCGGCCCGCGCCCATCGAGCAGAGACAGCGCGGCCTCCTTGATATGTCCAAGCAGCGTGTTGACTTCGCCGTGGAGGGAAAAGGGCACGAGAAACACCGCGGCGCCGATGAACGACGGTACGGCGAATTTCATCAGAGCCGACGGACGAACTTCGGGCGGCCTTTTCACAGCGGTTTCTTAGCCCTCACAACGCACACCTCGCCGGCGCCTGACTCTTCAAGCCAGCGCACCGGCGGAGCGTGCGGCGGGGTCCAGCCGGTCTCGAAACAGGCTGATGCGTATTCCCAGAGCACCGACGGAGCGAGGCGCAGCACCTCCTCCTTCGAGGCCGCTTCAAGCCAGCAGCCGTGAAGCCCGGGAAAATTGCCGCGCCAGACCCTTTCGCCGTTCTCCACGTCCTCGTATACGACCATCGGATATTCAAAATTTTCCACCGGCGTCACCTCATCGCCGTTTCAAATACTCGCATGAAGTTCCCGCCTAAAATCGCCGCTGCCTGTTCACGCGGGTAACGCGCGCGGACAGCCTCGACGAAGCGCGCCGCGTCGGCGTGCCCGGCGAAAATATCTTTCGGCTCCGGGCAAGGGCCGCGCAGCGACTCCACGCAGTCGCAGAGGTCGAAGCCTATGCCGGCGTGTTCGTATCCGAAATTACCGACGGCGTGCGCGAGATGCGCGAGCAGCGATTCCGCCGTGCGCCCGTGCTCCTTCGTCTCACAGAACGGGCCGTAAGCGTTCATGCCTGCGACGCCTCCGGCGCCGGCGAGAATTCCAAGCTGCTCGTCCGTCAGGTTGCGCGGCGAAGGGGTCAGAGCGCGGCAGTCGGAGTGCGACGCGATGAACGGGCCGCCGATAAGTCTGGCGGCCTCGAAAAAGCCGGCGTCGTTCAGGTGGCTTACGTCTACAACCATGCCGAGGCGCGCGGCCCTGCGCACAAGCTCGCGCCCGAACGGCGTCAGCCCTCCCTCGCGCGCGTACGGAGGCGCGTCCTCGAAAGAAATCCCGTCGCAGGCGTAGTTGCGGCGCGACCACGCAAGTCCGAGCAGGCGCACGCCGAGAGAATAAAAAATATCAAGAAGCAGTATGTCTCGCCCGACGGGCTCCGCTCCCTCAAGCGAGAGAAAAAGAGCGACGCGTCCCCCGGCGGCTGCGGAATAGCAGTCGCCGGCGCCGCGGCACAGACGGAACGACGGAGACTCCTCGAGGTCGCGCTTCAGCGCCGCTATCTGGTCGAGCGCCATGCGAAGGGAGCCCTCCGGCACGTACTCGTCCGGGATGAAGAGCGAGCAGACTACGGCGTTTATACCGGCGGAGCGCAGCCCCGGGAGAAAACGTTCCTCAAGCACTGACTTTTCTCCGCGCCGCCGGAGGGCGAGCACGTCGAGCAGTATATCGGAATGAGCGTCGAGAACTATATCTGGTTTCGCGGTCTCTGTCATTTAAGCTTCAGCCTCTGCATCGCGCAGCGCGAAAGGTCGAACCAAAAAAGCGTCTTTTCCGGCGTATCCCCCGCGCGCGCCAAAATTTTTATCGCCGCGGCGGCCTGCGCCGAGGCTATGAACGGCGGAGTGAAAGGAGGATTCCCCGTCTCCGTCTCGCTTCCCTTGTCTCCCGCGCCGAAGAGCTCCCACGGCGGCGTGTCTCCCGCGCGCAGCACTGCGGTCTCTCCGCAGAAGCCGCCTATAGCGCCGTGGACGAACGGGACGCCGAGCCCTGCGCATGCGCGGAATACGACGCCGCGTGCCTCGTTGCCGTCGAGCGCGTCGATTACGACGTCCGCGCCCGCGAGCGCGGACTCGCAGTTTTCCTCGTTCAGGAAAATATTCAGCGCCGCGGCCTCGACCGCCGAGTTCACGCGCCTGACGCGCCGCGCCGCCGCCTCGGCCTTAAACTCGCCGATGTTGTCCTCCGAGGCGTAAAGCTGCCTGTTCAGATTGCTCTCGCCGAAGCGGTCGCCGTCTATGAGAATCAGCTTGCCCACCCCCGCGCGCGCGAGTATCTCTATTATCCATCCGCCGAGGCCGCCGCATCCAGCGACCGCGGCGCACGACTCAAGCAGCCTAGCCTGTCCGTCTAGTCCGAGCGTCCCGACGCTGCGCTCGTACCGCGACGGACAGAGCCCGGCGCGCAGCGCCGCCGCCTCGGCTTCGCGCGGCGAAATGCCGCAGCGTTCCGCCGCCTCGCGGCAGAGCCGGAGCGGCACGGCCTTTACGCCGCCGCTCTCCGGCGCCCCGGCCTTCATAATTTCAACGGCGTCCTCCAAATCCACCGGACGTCACCTCCGCGACGATATTTCAAAAAACATAATCAAGCGCAATGCGCGCTTTTCCCTTTCATTATACATTCATTTGTCCTCTTACGGCACTTCATTGTCTTTACATCTTAATTTTTTGTAAAATTCTGCTACAATATTGACAGGACGTAAAATCGCGAAAAATATTCTTGTCCGCCTCGGAGGAGTTCAGATGTCTATCAAAGTAAAGATCCAAATATTCCTGGGAGTAGTTATGCTTTCGGCGCTTCTGCTGCTCGACGTGATGTTCACCAACTTCCTGATCACTTCGGCGGGCGAGGCCGACCGCGAACGATTGACGCGCGAGCTGTCGCGCACCGTCATGAGCGTCAAGGGAGAGGAACGTATGCTGTCGGCGATCGCCGGCAACTGGGCCTACTCGGACAAGACGTGGGACTTCGTGAACGGCAAATATCCCGAGTACCCGTCGGTCTACCTCAACAGGGACGTGCTCACCGAGATCGGAATTTCGTCGATGATATACCTCGACAAGAACTTAGACGTCGTGCTCTTCCGCGACTTCAGCGCGCCGGACGACGCATCCACCCCGCAGAGCGAATTCAACGCGATATTCAGCTCCGACGACAGCAGCAAAATATTTGAGAGCCTTCCCGACGGCGGCTTCTGCGGCATCGTCATGAAAAACGGCAACAGGCCGATACTCTTCTCCGTCATGCACATACGGCGCTCCGACATGAGCGGCGAAGGGGCAGGATACCTCATCGCCACGATGGCCCTCTCGCCGAAGATGGTACAGCGCCTCACACACGGAATAAACTTCTCCTTCGCGATAGAGCCGGTCAAAGAATCCGAAATCAAGGGCGACCTCCCAGGCATCGTGATCGAGGGAGGACGCAAGGACAGCTACATAGCGGGGCGCGTGCTCGTCAAGGACTTCAAGGGAGCGCCGGCTTTCTGGATAACGGGCATAATGCCGAAAGTGGACATTACGGAGGCCGACAGGCAGCTTCAGCGCCTCTTCCTCTACCTCGCGGTCGCGGCCGTCGCCATAGTGCTGCTCTCCGGGCTCTACCTCAACGAGCAGCTCACGTGGAGGCTCAAACGCCTGCAGCAGGAGATAGCCGGCATACGCGACGAGTCGCGAGAGATACGCCGCATCACGATAGACCGCAAAAAGCGTGACGAGATATCGAGCATACAGCGAACTCTGAACGACTTCATGGCCTTCTTCTCGTTCAAGGAGGGCGAAAAGGAGCGCATCGACGACATAACGATAGACGTCTACAAGCGCTTCGCCGACGCGGGCAACGACTTGTGCGTGAAGACTCTCGAGGAGATAGCCTCGTCCTTCACGCCAGGCGACGCGAAATTCCGCTCCGCGATACCGCGCGCCGCGAAGACGGCGAGCGGCTTCGCCAAAGAACTGGGAGTGCTCGACGAGGAACTTCTATACGTCTACCTCGGCTCGCTGTTCAGCCGCATAGGGATGCTGGCGCTGCCCTTCTCCATCCGCACCAAGACGACGCCGCTGACGCAGACCGAACGCCGCGAGTACGACAGATACCCCGTCAAGTCGCGCGACATGATGGAATCGATAGAGCTTCTGCGCCCCGCCTCCGGCATCCCGTACTCGTGGAACGAGAACTGGGACGGCACGGGCTTCCCGCAGGGCATCTCGGCCGGCGCGATACCCTATCAGGCGAGGATATACGCCGTGGTCGACGCGTGGAACGAGATGACGCGCCCGTGGCCAGGACGCCGCATTCCCGACGCGCGGGAGGTCGCGGAAAGACTTCGCTCTATGGCTGGGACTCGTCTTGATCCCCAGCTTGTCGAGAAATTCATAGAGTACATGAAAAAGGAGAGTTTGTAGGAAATGGTTGAAATTGATGCGAGAAAGCTGGAGTGTCCGAAGCCTGTGCTTCTGACGAAGGCAGAGACGGACAAGGGGACTGAGGCCGTGCGCGTCTGCGTGGACAACGAGGTCGCTGTCGGCAACGTGACGCGCTTCTTCGAAAACGCCGGCTACACTGCGCAGCGTGAGGACGGTCCGGACGGCAAGTGCTTCTACATCACGGGAATAAAGAGCGGCAAGGCCGCGGAGAAAGCCTCCGGCGCTAAGACGACGGCGATACTCTTCGCCTCGGACAAGCTCGGCGCGGAGTCCGACGGACTCGGCGAGGTGCTCATCAAGGCGTACCTCGGCACGATAGCGCAGTCCGACACGCCTCCCGCGTCGATAGCCCTGATGAACGAAGGCATCAAGCTCGCGCTTCCTGAGTCGTCCACGCTCGAAACGCTCCAGGAAATCGAAAAGCGCGGCACGAAGATACTCGTCTGCGGCACCTGCACGAACCACTTCGGCGTCACCGACCAGATAAAAGTCGGCGTGATCTCCAACATGTTCGAGATCGCCGGCTCTCTGATGAACGCAGACAAAGCGATAGTCCACGGCTAAACCGTCATGAGAAAAGTCTACATGAACAACGCGGCCACCACGTGGCCCAAGCCTCCGGCAGTCGCGGAGGCCGTGTACGACTTCATGACGCGCGACGGGGCGAACGCCTCGCGCGGTTCGGCGTCCGAACGTGACATAAAGAGCCTCGACATCCTTTTCACCGCGCGCGCCAAGGCGGCGAAGCTCTTCGGCGGCTACGCGAAGGGAAATCCGAAATACGTGACGCTCACCATGAACGTGACACACTCGCTCAACGTAGTCATAAAGGGCTTCGTCAAGAGCGGGATGCGCGTCGTTACGACCTCGATGGAGCACAACTCCGTCGTGCGCCCGCTGCGCGAGGCGCAGAAGAACGGCGCGACTGTCGAGGTCATCCAGGCCAGCCTGCGCGGCTACGTCGACCCGAAAAAATTTTCCGAGGCGGCGCTCGAGCATACCGACCTCGCCGTCGTCACCCACTGCAGCAACGTCTCGGGCTCGGTACAGCCGATAGCCGAGATAGCGGAAATCTGCTCAAAGCGCGGCATCCCGCTCGTCGTCGACTGCGCGCAGACTGCGGGCGTGCTTCCGTTAAACGTCTCGGAGCTCGGCCTCGCTGCGCTCTGCTTCACGGGACACAAGGGGCTCTTCGGCCCGCAGGGCACGGGCGGCATCGTCTGGAAGCCGGAGTTCGCGGAAGCATGCGCCCCGTTCATAGTCGGAGGCACGGGAAGCCTTTCCCACGAGGAGACGCAGCCGCTCATCATGCCGGACAAGTTCGAGGCCGGGACGATGAACCTTCCTGGATTCGCGGGGCTCGACGCGGCGCTCGGCTGGATAGAGGCGACCGGCGTCGACGCGATAAGGACGCGCGAGGAAGAGCTCGGACGGCGGCTCGAAGAAGGGCTGCTCTCGATAGACGGCCTGCGCCTGCTCGGCTCGACCGGCGGAGAAGCGCCGCGCCTTCCGGTGTATTCCTTCAACATCGACGGGAAGGACAACGGCGAGTTCGCCAACGACCTGAGCATGAACTACGGCATAGAGGGACGCCCGGGGCTGCACTGTTCGCCGTTCGCGCACAGGACGCTGGGGACGTTCCCAGAGGGGGCGCTGAGGCTCTCTCCGGGCTATTACACGACGGAGGACGAAATCGACTACACGATAGAGTCGATACGGGCCCTCGCCCAGAAGTGATACAGAAGCCCCCGCGGCGCGGGGGCTTCGTCGTATTTACGCGCGGCCGCCTGAAAGCGCACGGCGTTTTTGAGATTTTCCCTATTTTCCTAAAATCTGCCCGGCGTCCGTCACTTCGTCGTCGATCATGCCGCCGAGATGCGCCTGGAGCGCAGTCTTCGCGTATATGCCGAGTATGCCACGCGACTTTTTGAGCGGCGGCCTCCAGCGCGCGAGCCTTTCTTTTATAACTTCGTCCGGGACTCGCAGATTTGCATAGCGGGCATCGACGTCTATCTCTATCGTGTCGCCGTCCTCGACGGCCGCTATCACGCCGCCGACTGCGGCTTCGGGCGAGATGTGCCCTATCGCCGCCCCTTCCGTGAAGCCCGAGAAGCGTCCGTCTGTCAGCACGAAGACGTCCTGCCCCATGCCGAGGCCGACGAGGGCGTCGGTCGTCATCATCATCTCGCGCATACCGGGCGCGCCGCGCGGCCCTTCGTAGCGTATGACGACGACGTCGCCCTTCTTTATCTTCCCCGATACGACGGCGGCGTGCGCGTCCTCGTCGCAGTGGAAGACGCGCGCTGGCCCAGTGAATTTCCGCGCCTTTTCAGAAATCGTCGTCGTGCGGCAGATCGCTCCGTCGGGCGCTAGATTGCCGCGTATCACGACGAGGCCGCCGTTTTTGAAAACCGGCTCCTCGACGGTCGTGAGCACGTCGTGGTCGAGCGATTTGCTTACGGCGGCTATTTCGCCTATCGTGCGCCCCGACACTGTGATGCAGTCCTTATAGAGGAAATCCTTCATCTCCCCCATCACCGCGGGGACTCCTCCGGCGTGGTACAGATCGACGACGCTCGCCTTGCCTGTCGGGATGACGCGGCTGATCACAGGGACTGCCTCGGAGAGACGGTCGAAGTCGTCTAGCGTCAGCTCGACGCCGACCTCTCGCGCGAAGCTCAGAAGGTGCAGCACCGCGTTCGTCGAGCCCGCCAGCGCGAGCGTCAGTATAACGCCGTTGAGCAGCGATTCGCGCGTCAGTATATCCTTCGGCTTTATATCCTGTTTGACAAGCTCGACGATGCGCCGCCCCGTCTGAGTCGCGCAGCGCTCCTTTTCCGCGTAGACGGCCGGCACAGTGGACGAGCCGGGCAAAGCCATGCCGAGCCCTTCCATGAGTATCTGCATCGTGTTCGCAGTGCCCATCAGCGAGCAGGCGCCGGGGCCGGGGCATACGTGATCCTCGAGCCAGCGTATTTTTTCGCGCGCCTCCTCGCTCGCGTAGTCCGCTCCGAATACGAGCTGGTCAAGCTCGCTCATGACGGAGTTGCGCCCCTCGACTTTGCAGACTTCCTGCGAACCGCCGGTTATTACGATGGCTGGGACGTCCGCGCGTATCGCGCCGATGAGCACGCCGGGGATTATGCTGTCGCACGAGGCGAGCAGCACGAGGCCGTCGAGGAGCTGCACTCCCGTCATTATCTCGACGGAGCTCGCTATCACGTCGCGTATGACGAGCTCGTAGCGGAAGTGCGGCATCCCTATCGGCACGGCTCCGCATGTCGCTATCGTGCCGAACTCGAACGGCGTGCCGCCGGCCTGCAATATCCCCGCGCGCACGCGCTTCGCGAGGCGGTCGAGGTGCGCGTGGCCGAGCCCCGCGTCGTTCGCCGTGTTCACTATCCCGATGAGCGGACGGCTGAGATCCTCGTCGTCATAGCCGCAGCCCTTATATATCGCCCTTCTTGAAGAAGAGCCCTTTCCCGAAAAAAGGCCGAGCCTCTTTGAGCGGTAAGTCATTCTCCCCATCCCCCACTTTTGATGAAAATCCTACAGACGGAAGCCCTCGGGCAGAGGGTCGTCCTCGTCGAGCACGAAGTTGCTGAAGGCCGTGATGTTCGCGCTGCCCGAGACGCGCGGGATTATCGCGCGCCGGCCGCCGACCTCCGTCTCGCGCACGGCCTCGGCCTCGAATACGGTGTCGATGATGCTGTGGTGCTCGAGCTTCATTCCGGGCTTTATAACGCCCTTCATGTAAAGCTGCGTCAGCCGCGCGGAAGTCCCCGTGCCGCAGGGAGAGCGGTCTATCTCGCCGTTTGCGAAGACGCACACGTTGCGCGCGCGCACCGTATCGCCGTGCGTCTCCGGCGCGGAGGTCAGCAGAGTGCCGTAGATTCCGCGCAGCTTCGGGTTCTCCGGGTGGACGACCTCGAACTTGCGCAGCGCGTCGTACTTTAGCTCCATCGCCCGCGCCGCGAGCACGCGCGCGTTCTCGGGCTTGAGTTCAAGCCCGAGACGCGAAACGTCGGCGAATACGTAAAAGTCGCCGCCGAAGACTATGTCGCACGGAATTTCGCCTATTCCCTCGGCCTCGAGCAAAACGTCCGAAAGATATACGAACGTCGGGACGTTCTCGAACGAGACGCGCTTCACGCGCCCGTTTGCCACTTCGGCGTAAGCCGTTATCCGTCCCGCCGGAGTGTCGAGCTTCAGTATGTTTTCGCCTTCGCGCGATTCCTTCATGCCCGTCTCGAAAATCACCGTCGCCGCCGCTATGCAGCCGTGGCCGCACATCGTCCCCATTCCCTCGTTATGCATGAAAAGAATCCCGAAATCCCCGTCCTCCGTCGCCGGCGGCAGAAGAACGCCGCCGTACATGTCGGAGTGTCCGCGCGGTTCGAGCATCAGCATGCGGCGGATGCCGTCAAAGCGCTCGCTGAAATACGCGCGCTTATCCAAAATCGTATCGCCTGCGAGCGGCGGCACGCCGGACGTGACGACGCGGAAGGGCTCGCCCATCGTATGGGCGTCTATACAGCTTATCATTTTGCGGAAGCGCATCATCGTCGGTACCTCCATTTGACAGTTTGGCTTTTCTCTCGTGAAGTTCACAATTTCCGCCACTATTATATTACGCTCAACAAAATTATCAAATAAACAAATTTGTTGAATCGGCGGCAAGATACAAAAAATCCCCCGCGTCTTGCGGCGCAGGGGATTTTTACGATCGTCCGGCGTTTTATCCCGCGATGTAGCCCTTAGCTACGAGGACGGCGCGCGAATACTCGTCGTCTGGGCGGTAGCCCTTGTTCAGCAGCTCGCGGATATAGGTGCCGTTGTAGGTGAAGCTCAGGACAAGCTGCGCGAGAAAAAGCGTAAGGATGCTCGCGATGAACATGATCACGGCCCACTTCGCGTCGCCGCGGAAGATCGGCACGAGGAAGCCGAAGAAAAATGTCGTCCAGCTGAAGCCTACTTTCGCTGTGCGGAGCTGCCCGTCGGAGTTTACGAGTCTTACGATCATAAGGATTCCCCCCCAAGGAACTCGCCTTCGGGGCCGCCGCGCGTACGCGGGCCGCCCCGTTGCGTCTCCTTGATAAGAATAGCATAGCGGCGCGATTTATCAAGCTCGCCGCGTTTTTTACCTGTTTTTTACTCTCGGGTAAGCCGGACGCTCCGGAGACGGGGACATAGCCCGCGCTAAATTTGCTATAATCAGCCTTGCCGCGTCTAAACGCGGGGAATCGGGAGGATGCATATGAAAAAAATAATGGCGCTGCTTACTGCGCTCGCGCTCTCCTTCACGGCTCACGGAGCCGAAGCGGCGAGCCTCGGCATGAGCGTCCCCGTATTCACGGCGCACATGGGGATGGCCTTTGACCGCGTTAAATGGGGCTTCTCGCCGGAGAGCATAAGAGAGAAGCTCGTCAGAACGAACGACGGGAACTACGCCGCGGAATACAGCCCGGAGATATTCCTCTACCTTTTCGTCGAGCCGGGCGACGAGAACATCAACTACATAGCCTTGTCGTTCAGCGTCAACGCAGAGTCTAGCCTGAAGTCCACCGACGGCGAGTCGCAGTACGAGAGCCTCTGCCGCCAGCTCGTCTTCGCGCTCGAGGAGGGCGCGACGGAGAAAAGCGCCGCAGGGATGCTCTCGAAGCTTGGGCTTTACGGCCCCGTGCTCGACGGCAGGCAGCGAGCCGAAAGAAGCAAAAAATATATATACATGACGAGATATTGCGAATCTAATATAATGCTCTTAATAATCCCCGCGCCGTAACAGAGGCGCGGACACATACAGAGAGGATAAAAAACATGACTAAAGAAGAACTGCTTGCAAAGCTCGACGAGGCGGAAACGAACGAAGAAATCGCCGAAATAGGAAAAGAGCTGCTCACGCTCGACCCCGAGAGCCCGTACGGGAAGCTCGCGGTATGGGAGACGATGGAGTACGAGGAGGCTATGGAGAACCTCGGCATGCTGCGCGAAGCTATCGATAAAATCCGCGCCGTCGTCGAGGCGCGCGAGCTGCCGGCGCTCGTAGACGACGACCGCGACGCGCTGGTCTACGCTACGGTGATGATGAATCTCGGCTTCTCGCTGCTCTCCGAAGGCGAGACCGAAGAGGCTTACGAGATCGCGAAGGAGCTTGCGAACTTCGACGACGAAGGGGCCTTCGAGAGCCGCACTCTGCTCTACCGCTGCATGCTCGACCTCGAGCTATACGGAGAGATAATAGATGCGCTCGAGGCCGACCCGATCGAATCCGTCGTCGGCGAGCACGCTCGCGCGATAGCGCTGCTCGAGACCGGCGCGGAGCACGACGAAGTCTTCGACGCCATCAACTACGCTATATCGCTCTCGCCGAACGTGCCGTTCTTCGTCGTAAACATCTGGGACATGCCAGAGAGCGACGAGGACGCCGACGACGAGGAGATGGACGTGCTTAACGACGCCGCCTACCTCGCGGAGCCGTGGTGCGCGACAGACAAGCGCCTCGCGGCGCTGAGCGCGCAGACCTTCCTCTTCGGCTACCTCACAGACAGACTCGCCGACGAAAAAGAGATGAAGGTCCTCAGAGAAGGCTACGAAAACGCAGGCATAGCGGACCGCATCGAAGCCGTGAGGAAACATCTCAAGGAAATGGGAGAGTCTGGCCGCGACCCCGAGGAGATAGACGCAGAGGCTCTCAGCGAGACAGCGAACATACTGAGCGAACTGGAAGAGGAATAGCCAGAGCCTCGGAACACACGAGGCCGCGCGGCGGTTACGCGCAAAAGCCGGCGCTTCGCACGACGGGCGAGGAAGGGATGTTTTCTGCGCCCTTCCGCCGCGCGAAAGCGGAGCATGTCGTTTATGTGCGGCGGACGCGGCGCAAAACCGCCGCGCATAATACAAATTCTCATAGAAACACAGAAAAGCGCCCTCCGGCTTCGGAGGGCGCTTCACTTATGACTCCGGCCTACCTAGTCGACGTCGTAATCCACGTCGCTCGGGTCGAAGACCTTGTAGACGTAACCATGGACGCGGTCCCACGCGTATGGGCCGTTCGGCGCGACTCCGCCGAAGCCGTCGAGGAACTGGTAGCCTTCGGCTATCGCCTTCTCGCGGCGCACCCAGCCGTTAAAGACCGGCACGAAAGGCCACGGCCCTTCAATACGCGTAGTTTCCCACGCGCCGGGCATCCCGGTCTCCGCGATGAGGCGGTCGAGCGTCTCACGGAACTGCGCCGGCATGGAGTCGATAAATATCAATTTCGCACGCGACGTAGAGCCGAAGCGCGTCATCAGCCACGCCGCCGCATACTTTCCGTCTGAGAGCTCAGACAGCGCCGTCACAGCGTTATACAGCGCGTTGACTGCGACTATCTGGCGCGGCACGTAGCTGCCTCCGCCGATGAAGCCGCTGACCATCTCCCAGTTCGCCGGGTCTCCGTCCGGGAACAACTTCTTAACGAGCGCGGCTCCGGCGGCAGCGCGCGTCTCGACCGACGGAGCCTCCGTCGAAAGCCTAAAAAGCTCCGCGTCGCTTCCCTGCGGCGCGAGCAGCGCTATACGCGTATAGGCGGACTCCCCCTCTTCCTTTATCTTCATCCTGCTCTCCATCTCCGCGACGAAAGAGTCCCACTCGGCGTCGGCGAACGCCGCGCCGCACGAAAAAACAGACATGGCCGCCGCGGCGAACAAGGCCGCGGCAATCGACAGCCGTCTCATTGCAACACACCCCTTTTGCTGAATATCAAGGCCGCCGTTCCCGGCGGCACGGAAGGCGAAGCCTCCTTCCATATCCGCATTTTAGTAGCTTCTTCCGCCAAGTCAACGCCCTTAGGGCTTTAGCCGACAGCATAAACTTCCGCAACTCTTGAGTCCCATTCAAATATAGTCATAAGTATAAAATAAAATTTATTACTGGCGTATTTATTATGCAAAAACATAAAAACAGCTCCGCCGCTCGCTGCTGGGAGCCTTGAATCAGCGCATCCGGCCTCGGCGTCAGAAATATGTATAGTTGCGCGGCCTCTCGTCCCAGCCGAGCGCGGACTGAACGTCGCGCATATACGAAAGATCGCTCAGTTCCGCGCCGCCAAGGCGTACGAGCTCCTTCAGCGGCACAGCGCCCACGAAGAACGAGGAAAGGTCGGCGATGTAGGCGCGCAGCCTAACGTCGGGCGCGCCGTCCCTGACCGGCGACACGCGCGAGCCCTCGGCGCGCAGGAGGAAAGTCCCGTCGTTCGCCGGCATGAAGGTGTCCTCGACATCGCTTCCCGCTCCGCTCCGCGGACGCGCCCGGCCCTTCGCCTGCGGCGCGCCGGTTTACGAAAAGAGCCCGAAGGCGCAGGCCTTCGGGCTCTGTATCGGCTGTCGTCCGCGCTCGACGGCTATTTGCTCAGCAGAGTGAGCATCGCTCCGGCGGCTACGGCTGTGCCTATGACTCCCGCGACGTTCGGGCCCATGGCGTGCATGAGGATGTACGAACCGGGGAATTCTTTCTGTACGACTTTCTGGCAGACGCGCGCGGCCATCGGGACGGCGGAGACTCCCGCGGCCCCGATGACGGGGTTGATTTTGCGTCCCGACATGACTTTCATGACCTGGCCGAAGATGACGCCTCCGGCCGTGCTGAAGATGAAAGCGATGAGTCCAAGCGCGATTATCTTTATCGTCGCGACGGTGAGGAAAGTTTCAGCTTTCATCGTAGCGCCGACTGAGATGCCGAGGAATATCGTAGTCGCGTTGAGCACTTCGTTCTGAGCGGCGAGAGAGAGCCGTTCGGTGCATCCGCACTCGCGAAGCAGGTTTCCGAACATCAGCATACCGATAAGCGGGACGGAAGCCGGAAGGACGAGTCCGCAAGAGATCGTCGCCACTATCGGGAAGAGTATCTTCTCTGTGCGCGAGACGGGACGGAGCTGTTCCATCTTAATGGCTCTGTCTTCTTTCGTGGTAAGGAGCTTGATAACCGGCGGCTGGATGAGCGGTACGAGCGACATGTAGCTGTACGCCGCGACGGCGACCGCCGGGAGTATGTCGCGCGCGAGCTTCGCGCAAAGGTAGATTGCGGTCGGGCCGTCGGCTCCGCCGATGATTCCGATTCCGGCGGCCTGCTGGATGGTGAAGCCCATGCACATCGCGCCGATGACGGCGACGAAGACGCCGAGCTGCGCGGAGGCTCCGAGCAGGAAGGTTATCGGGTTCGCAAGCAGCGGGCCGAAGTCGGTGAGCGCACCTATACCCATGAATATGATGACGGGATAGAGCTCATGGTCGATGCCGAATTTTACGAAGTAGAGGAAGCCCCCCGGATCGACAATGCCGGAGAGCGGCAGATTGACGAGCAGGCATCCGAATGCTATCGGCATAAGGAGCAGCGGCTCGAAGCCCTTCGCTATGGCGAGGTAGAGCAGTACAAACGCCACGAGGAGCATGACAAGCGTCGGCCCGTTGAGCGCGACGAAGCCAGACTGCTCGATAACGCCTCTCAGCGCTGTCAAGTAGAGTTCCATAAAAGTTTTCCTCCCCAGGAAAAAACTTTAGAACGTTATTTCGTTGTTCGCTGTTAAGCTTATCAGCTTATTAAGCGACTACGATCAGCGCGTCGCCCGTGCTGACGGTGTCGCCTTCTTTGCAGCAGAGCTGCTGGACGGTGCCAGCGACGGTCGTGTAGATTTCGTTCTCCATCTTCATGGCTTCGAGGATGAGGACGAGCTGTCCGGCGGTGACGGCGGTGCCGGGCTGGACGAGTATCTTGAGGACCTTACCGGGCATCGGGGCTGTTATCGTGCCTTCGCCGGCGGGTACCGGCGCGGCGGGCGCAGCGGGAGCGGGAGCCGCCGCGGGCGCAGGGGCCGGGGCGGGCGCAGGAGCCGGAGCCGCTACAGGGGCAGGGGCCGCTACGGGCGCGGGAGCGGGTACGGGCGCAATCGCGGGGGCCGCGCCGGCTCCGAGTTCTTCAACGTCCACATCGTATGCTTTGCCGTTTACCGTTACTCTGTATTTGCGTGACATGAAAGAATACCTCCTGATTATTTATCGTATTTGATGAAAGGCTTAGTAAAGGCCTTCCGTGTTCTGGAGCCTGCCGACGCTCTTCCACGCGGAAGCGGCGGGGGCTTTTACCGGGCTGTAGGAAATTACGCGCGCCGTCGGGCCGCACTCTGCGGCTATCGCAGCCGTTATGACGGCGAGCAGCTCGTCGTCATCTGCCGCAGCCGCTGCGGCCGCCGCCGCGACGGCCACTGCCTGTTCCTGCGCCGGCGCCGGCGCAGCGGGGGCTGCAGCCGGAGCGGCGGGCGAGGGAGCGGCGGGAGCGGCCGGCTTTTTGCCGATGCCGTCGATCGCGCCGGAGACGTGCTTCATTCCCATCATTACGAGCATAAGGCCGATGATGACTATGAAGACTATGCTGAACGCGATAAACGACATTATAAGCCCGCCGGGAACTCCGACGAAGAAGGAGCTGATGGAACCGTTCATAGCTCTCAGCCTCCCGCCTTAGTTGGGCATTATGCCGTGTTTGCGCTTCGGGCGGAGCTCGCTCTTGCTCTCGGTCATTACAAGGGCCTGGTAGAGGGCCGGACGCGTCTCTTCGGGAAGTATGACGCGGTCGACGAATCCGCGCTGCGCCGCACGATACGGGTTGGCGAAGGATTCCTTGTATTCCTCTATCTTTTCGGCGCGCTTGGCGGCTTTGTCCTCGGCGGCTTCAATTTCCTTGCGGAAGATGATGTTCGCGGCGCCTTCGGCTCCCATGACGGCTATCTGGGCCTGCGGCCAAGCGAGCACGACGTCGGCGCCGAGGTCCTTGCTGCACATGCCGAGGTACGATCCTCCGTAGGCCTTGCGCATGACGATGGTGATCTTCGGAGCGGTCGCTTCGCTGTAGGCGTAGAGCAGCTTCGCGCCGTGACGGATGATTCCGCCCATTTCCTGGTTGAGTCCGGGGAGGTATCCGGGGACGTCTTCAAACGTTACGATAGGAATGTTGAAGGAGTCGCAGATGCGGATGTGGCGGCTCGCCTTGTCGGAGGCGTCGATGTCGAGGCATCCGGCCATGAATTTCGCCTGGTTGGCTATGATTCCGATGACGCGCCCGCCGACTCTCGCGAAGCCCGTTACGATGTTCTTCGCGTAAAGTTCCTGCACTTCGCAGAAGTCGCCGTTGTCAACAACCTTTTTGATGACGTCGCGGACGTCGTAGCCGCGGTTCGGATTCGTCGGGACGATCTCGCGAAGGCCCATGTCCGTGCGGTTCGGGTCGTCGCCGGTCTCGACGAAGGGAGGCTCTTCCATGTTGTTGCTGGGCAGGTAGCTCATGACTTTGCGTACCTGAGCGTAGCACTCGGCCTCGGTCTTCGCAAAGAAGTGGGCGCAGCCGGAGTGCGCGTTGTGGGCCATCGCTCCGCCTATCTGCTCGGAGGTCACGTCCTCGCCGGTGACGGACTTGATGACCGCCGGTCCGGTGATGTGCATGATGCCGATTTTATCGACCATGAAGATGAAGTCTGTAAGCGCCGGGCTGTAGACGGCTCCGCCAGCGCAGGGGCCGGCTATTATCGAGAACTGCGGGATGACGCCGCTCGCCTTGACGTTGCGGAAGAATATCTTTCCGTAGCCGGAGAGCGCGTCTACAGCTTCCTGTATACGCGCGCCGCCCGAGTCGTTGATGCCGATGCAGGGCGCGCCGTTGGTGAGGGCGAGGTCGAGGACCTTGCATATCTTCTGGGCGTGCATCTCGCCGAGCGAGCCGCCCATGACGGTGAAGTCCTGGCTGAATACGTAGACGATGCGTCCGTCTATCGTACCGTAGCCCGTCACGACGCCGTCGCCGAGGAACGTCGTCTTGTCAAGTCCGAAGTTGGTGCAGCGGTGTTCGACGAATTCGTCTATCTCCACGAAGCTGCCGGGGTCAAGAACTGCGTTGATGCGCTCGCGCGCGGTCATCTTGCCTTTGTCGTGCTGTTTGGCGATGGCCTTCTCGCCTCCGCCGAGAGCCGCTTTCTCTCGTTTTTCGATGAGAGAGGCGCACAGTTCGTCAATCGTTTTTTCCGCCATTACCTCTTACCTCCTCATTATCTGTTAAGCGGAGGGTTTCAGCCGTCCCGGGACGTTTTGACGCTCGGGACACAGCAGGCCCTCCGCATACAGTTCGTGTTATAAGGCCGCGCGCCTATTTGGCGCGGCGGCTCTTTTGACGCTTAGTCGCGCTGGCAGAGCTCGAGGAGCACGCCGCCGGTCGCCTTCGGGTGGAGGAAGGCTATCTTCGCTCCGCCCGCGCCCCTGCGCGGCTTCTCGTCTATCAGGCGGACGCCCTTCTCTTTGAGCTCGGCGAGCGCCGCTTCGATATCGGCGACGCGTATCGCTATGTGCTGGATGCCCTGTCCGTTCTTCGCGATGAATTTGCTGACCGGGCTGTCCTCGCTCGTGCCCTCGAGAAGTTCGATCTCGGAGTCGTCTATGGGCAGGAAAGCCGTCTTGACCTTCTGCTCGGCGACTTCTTCGACGCCGTGGCATTTCACGCCGAGAGCGCCTTCCCAGAACTTCATCGCTTCATCGATGCTGTTTACAGCTATGCCGATGTGGTCTATTATTTTTGTTTCCATACTACTTCGCCTCTTTCGCTCTCTTTTCGGCTACGGCCTTTTCGAGCCATTCGATGGTCTCGGAAGTCGGGGTGCCGGGGCCGAAGATGGCCCCCGCGCCGTACCCGAGCAGCGTCGGATAGTCGGTCTCGGGAATGACGCCGCCGCCGAAGACGATGATGTCGTCGGCGTGCTTCTCCTTGAGGAGATTGATTATCGTCTTGAAGCAGTAGTCGTGAGCGCCGGAAAGGATGCTGATGCCGATGGCGTCTGCGTCTTCCTGAATGGCGGTGTTGACTATCTGCTCCGGGGTCTGGCGGAGACCGGTGTATATGACTTCCATGCCGGCGTCCCTGAAGGCTCTCGCGATGACCTTCGCGCCGCGGTCGTGTCCGTCGAGTCCGGGTTTCGCAACAACTACGCGGATTTTACGATCCATTTTTCTTCCTCCTTAAAAGCTCTCGCGATTCTAAAGAACCACGTTCTCTTTGTACTCGCCGAAGACTTCGCGGAGAACGCCGCAGATTTCGCCTTCAGTGGCGTAGGCGTGGACCGCGTCGAGGATGAGCGGCATGAGGTTTGCGTCGCCCTTCGCGCCTTCGCGCACCGCGTCGAGGGTGGTCTTGACTCTCACGTTGTCGCGTTTTTCCTTCATTTCGCGAAGTTTCTTGATCTGGTTCTCGCCGACGCTCGCGTCCACCTTGAGGAGCTTGCGCTCGGTCATATCTTCGTCGATGTGGAACTTGTTGACGCCGACGATGATGCGGTCCTCGGACTCTATCGACTTCTGGTAGTCGTAGGCGGCGTCCTGGATGTGCTTCTGCGGATAGCCTTTTTCGATGGCGGCCATCATTCCGCCGAGGTCGTCTATCTCCTTGATGTAGGCGAGCGCGCCTTCCTCGATCTCCTTAGTCAGAGCTTCGATGGCGTAGCTTCCGGCGAGCGGGTCTACGACGTTGGTGATGCCGGACTCGTATGCTACTATCTGCTGCGTGCGGAGCGCTATGCGGACGCTCTTGTCGGTCGGCAGCGCGAGCGCTTCGTCAAGGCTGTTGGTGTGCAGCGACTGCGTGCCGCCGCAGACCGCGGCCATCGTCTGAATGGCGACGCGGACGATGTTGTTCTCCGCCTGCTGAGCGGTGAGCGTGCAGCCCGCCGTCTGGGTGTGGAAGCGGAGCATCTGCGCGCTCGGGTTGGTGACGCCGAAGCGCTCCTTCATTATGTGCGCCCATACCTTGCGCGCAGCGCGGAACTTCGCGACCTCTTCGAGGAAGTCGTTGTGCGCGTTGAAGAAGAACGAAAGGCGCTTGCCGAATACGTTCGGATCCTGTCCGGCCTTGATGGCGGCTTCGATGTAGGCGATGCCGTCCGCGAGCGTGAAGGCGACTTCCTGAATGGCGGTCGAGCCGGCCTCGCGGATATGGTAGCCGGAGATGGATATAGTGTTCCACTTCGGAATGTTGCGCGAGCAGAAATCAAAAATGTCGGTGATGAGGCGCATCGACGGCTTGGGGGGGAAAATGTATGTGCCGCGCGCGATGTATTCCTTGAGTATGTCGTTCTGGATGGTTCCCGCGAGGGCGTTCATCGGCACGCCCTGTTTCTCCGCGACTGCGATGTACATGGCGAGGAGTATCGACGCGGGCGCGTTGATGGTCATCGAGGTCGAGACTTTATCGAGCGGGATACCGTCGAAAAGTATCTCGGCGTCGGCGAGGCTGTCTATCGCGACGCCGACCTTGCCGCACTCGCCGACCGCCATCGGGTCGTCCGAGTCGTAGCCTATCTGGGTCGGAAGGTCGAACGCGACTGAAAGGCCGGTCGTCCCCTGGCTCAGAAGGTAACGGTAGCGCTTGTTGGAATCCTCCGCCGTGGCGAAGCCGGCGTACTGGCGCATCGTCCAGAAGCGTCCGCGGTACATCGTGGGCTGAACGCCGCGAGTATAGGGATAGACGCCGGGGAATCCGAGATCCTTCGCGTAATCCACGCCGTTCACGTCTTCGGGAGTGTACGTCCTCTTAAGCGGGATGCCTCCGCCGGTCGTGAAGTTGGCCTTTCTTTCGGGGCCTTTGGTGAGAACCTTCTCGACCGCCGCTTCGTAGGCCTTCTTTCCTTCTGCTACTTCCTGGAGCTGTGTTGGTTCGAACAATTACTCCGCCTCCTTGCGAAACTTGTCGGGCCACTTCTGAGAATGACCGTCAGCACACTGGGATCTTCAAAATTACCACACGCCGCTATTATTGCCCAACTTCCCGCAAATTGCAACATTTGCGCGTTAATTTCAGACAAGTCAGTTCATTCTTTTTTAAATACAAGGCCGACGCGGAATCAAAGCGCAGAAATGCGGCGATATAATCGAAGGCGGCTCGCAAATCGAAGCCTCTGCTATATAATAACGTCAAATACATAAAGCACTGGAGGGTGCCACAATGATGCAGAACGCTATAAAAATCACCGATTCGATATACTGGATAGGCGGCAACGACCGTGAGACGGACCTCTTCGAGGGACTCTGGACTCTGCCGCGCGGCGTCGCCTACAACGCCTACTTCATCAACGACGAGAAGACCGCCGTCATCGACACCATAAAGGCGGACAAGCTCTCTGACTATATGGAGCGCCTCGTCTCCGGGCTCCCGGAGGGACGGACGATAGATTACCTCATAGTCGACCACATGGAACCCGACCACTCCGGCTCCATAAGCATCATGCGCCGCCTCTACCCCGAGATGAAGATAGTCGGCAACAAGAAAACGCTCGAGATGATCGACGCATTCTACGGAATAAAAGACGGGACGGTAGAGGTCAAAGAGGGCGACGTGCTCGACCTCGGACATCACAAGCTCACCTTCGCTATGATACCGATGGTCCACTGGCCCGAGAGCATGGTCACATACGACACGACGGAAAAGGTACTCTTCTCAACCGACGCCTTCGGCGGCTTCTGCGCTCTCGAGGGCGGCATCTTCGACGACGAGCTCGATATGAGCCTCTACGAAGATGAGACGCTGCGCTATTTCGCGAACATCGTCGGGCGCTACTCCGCACCGACGCAGAAGGCCATCGCCAAGGTGCGCGGCCTCGACCTAAAGATAATCTGCCCCGCCCACGGCCCGATACTCCGCTCAAACCCGAAGCACATTGTAGACCTTTACGACAAGTGGAGTAAACAGGAGACTGACGAGGGCGTCGTCGTCGTCTACGGCTCGATGTACGGCAACACGAAGCTGATGACGGACGCGATAGCGCGGGCCGCCTGCGAGGCCGGCGTCAAAGACGTCATAGTACACGACGCCTCGCGCTCCAACCTCTCCTGCATCGTGCGCGACGTGTGGAAGTACCGCGGCCTCGTGCTCGGGAGCTGCACCTACAACACGGAGCTTTATCCGCCGGTTGCGACGCTCTGCCGCACCCTCAAGAACAAGATGATGAAGAACCGCTATCTCGGCATCTGCGGCTCCTACAGTTGGAGCAAAGGCGCGCTCGCGGAGCTTCAGGTATTCGCGGAGCAGGGCGGCGACTGGAAGCTCGTCGAGCCGACCATCGAAGTCAAGTCCTGCCCGAAGGAGCCTGACCTCGAGCTCTGCCGCGAGCTCGGCAGAAACATGGCTGCGGCGGTAAAATCCCCGCGGGAATAGCCTCCGATGCGCAAAACTCCCAAATATCTCGCCGCGGCCGCAGCGCTGCTGCTCGCCGCATCGGCCGGAACCGGCGCCGCCTCCGCGCGCGAGATAAACGTGCAGGTCTCGTCCCTCGGCGTCTACGAATCGAAATACGAGGGATGCGAAGCGCGCATCGTTACGCCGCTCGTAACCGGCCTCGCTATGGATTCCATACAAAAAGAGGTCAACACCATGCTTGCCGAAAAAGCGCTCGAGATGCAGGAACGCTACGAGCTCGAGGTAATAGAGCTCATGGACGATCCTTTCGCGGGGCGCGGCGCGCACACCGGCTGGCTGATGGATTACAGGATAATCGACGGAGACCCGCGATTCCTCACGCTCGACGTGGTGGAGATGAACACCGTCGGCTCATCCTCAACGAAGCGCACGATAATGAACTTCGACCGCGAAACCGGAATGCCGGTGACGCTCGGAGAATTCTTCAATCCGCGCGCGAACTACGTGAAGGTCGTGAGCGACGCAGTCAGAGGCGTCATGCGCCGCGCCAACAAGAAACAGAAGGGAACCTACTGGGTTGCGCCCAAGGACGACGGAGGCTTCTCATCGATAAAGGCCGGCCAGAACTTCTACGTAAACAAGGACGGGCGGATCGTGATATGCTTCGACAAGTACGAGGTCGCCCCCGGCTCAAGCGGCTGCCCGGAGATAGAGCTCGACATGAAGGAGCTCGCCCCGTGGCTCAAGGCCGAATGACGGAAGATTCCGGAAAAATATGAAAAGCCGCCGCGGGTGAGCCGCGGCGGCTTTTTTAGCGTTTACTCCGTTATCTCTGCCCCAGTTCCTTGATGACTACCTTCACCTTAGGGGCGTATTTCTTAAACAGCCCGTCGAGCGCCGCCATGTCGTTGCGCTCAAACAGAAGCTTCCAGCCTATCACGTCCTTTTCGAGAAAGGCCGTCAGCCCCGTGCCCTTTGTAACGAGCGTGACGTGACGTATCTCGTCCCAGCGCAGCACCTCGCGATGGTGCGAGAACCATGTGTGCGTATCCTTCACAAAGCCCAGCGGCGAGGCGTAGACCTTTTTCTCGAACTTCAGCACGAGCACTCCGCAGATACATAGGAAGGCGTTGATGACGACCTTCTGATTAACCCCGGAGGCCCGGAACTCCGTGACGCCCGTGACGAGCAGATACGCCGCGAGCGCCCCGAAGGTGAAGCGCCGCCATCCGTCGATGGTGCGGCTCGACTTGGATTTGAGAAGACATTCGAGCTGTTCAAGTTCGGCCAACAAACTATCCCCTTTTCAGAAAAACAGACTTCGACCGATATTATACCATTCCTCCTACGCGAGCTCCGGCGGACGCGTCTTTCCGCCGCGCACCGGCTCGCCGTCCTTGCCGCGCCAGAAGATGCCTATGCCGAGATAGGTCATAAGCACGGCGATCACCGGGTTCATCCAGTTGAGGAAGGCGTAGGGGCCGAACTCGGCTACGGAGAGATTGAAAAGCTGAGCGTGGTAGGCTCCGCAGGTGTTCCACGGGACGAGCACCGACGTAAGCGTGCCAGAGTCTTCGAGCGTGCGCGAGAGCATTCTCGGATGCAGCCCCATCTTGTCGAAAGTTTCTTTGTACATCGTGCCGGGCATCGCGATTCCGAGATACTGGTCTCCGAGGAAGAAGTTGCAGACGAGGCACGAGATCACGACGGAGAGGATGAGCCCTCCGACGGAACGGACGCGAGAGGCCACGGCTTCGAGTATCGCCTTGATGAAGCCGCAGACGTTCATCGCCGAGCCGAAGACGAAGGCGCAGATAATGAGAGAGACCGTCCAGTTCATCGACTGGAGGCCGCCCGCAGACATAAGCTCGACGATGTCGTTGCCGACTTCCTTGGCGATCGAAACGTCGAGCGTCAGCCCGTGCTTAGCGAGAAGCGCCGCCAGCGCGGCCTCGTCGGCGGCTTCGGCGAGCTCTGCGGATACTGTCGGCGTATAGCCGTTCTGCATAACGTTGAGCACAGCGCCGTAATCGTAGCCTTCAATGAACATGAAAGCAGCGGCAATGAACACGCCGGCCCAGAGCGACGGCAGCGCCGGCTTGCGCAGCGCGGAAAGCACGATGACAGCGATAGGCGCGAGCAGAGCGACCGGGCTGACCCAGAACTCCTTGGAGATGACGTCCTGAATGCCGCCTATCTTTGCGTAATCGAGAGTGCCGCCCGCGTAGTTGAAGCCGAGCACGATAGTGATGATCGCGACGATCAGCCACGTCGGCCCCGTAGTCCAGCACATCGCTCGGATATGCTGGAAAAGGTCCGTGCCCGAGACGGCGGGCGCGAGGTTCGTCGTGTCGGAAAGCGGTGACATCTTATCGCCCGCGTAGGCCCCGGACACTATGACGCCGACAGTGAGCGGCGCTGGGATGCCGAGGCCTATCGCTATGCCGAGCAGCGCGATGCCCACCGTGCCGGACGTTCCCCACGACGTACCCGTAGCGAGCGAAACAATGGAACAGATGACGAGCGTCGCAAAAAGGAATATGGACGGAGAAAGAATCGACAGCCCGTAATAGATCATCGTGGGCACGACGCCGGAGTGAATCCACGTCCCGATGAGCACGCCGACGGTATAGAGGATGAGGCACGCCTGCATCGTCGTCATGATGCCCTCGATAATGCCCTGTTCGAGCTCCGCGTAAGAATACTTCAGATAAAGAATGCCGACGGCTCCGACGGCGATAGCGCTGAAAATCAGCATTATGTGCACGTCCTGACCGTAGATGACGACGCCGGAGAGTATGAGGGCGGCGGCTATAGCCAGCATCAGGACGGAAAGCGCCAAAGTCGGTTTTCTCTTTTCGGTCTGTTTCACCTCGTTGTTTGGCATGATTGGTGTTTCTCTCCTTTCGTTATACGAGTATGGTCCGATACGCGGCAGGCCACGCCTTCCGTAAAACCGCACCTCCTTCCGCGAGGGCCCGCTGCTTTTCTTTTTTACACTGTACGTAGAATTGCTTATTGTATCTTATTAAAACATTATAACCTCATACTGTGTTTTGTCCATACAATACGCTCTGATATATCTGCGTGAAGATCGTTATACGAGAAAACGGGCGCAAAAAGCTTGAAAGCTTCGCCCGTTAGCGTTAGAATACACGCGTGTGCGGGGGTACGCGCCCCCAAAGTTGAATCGCATCTTACAAGGAGGAAATTCATATCATGGCTAAAGCTTCTGTCGATCAGTCCGTATGCGTAGGCTGCGAGGCCTGCGTCGGTGTATGCCCCGTTTCCGCCATCGCCGTTGAGGACGGCAAGGCCCACGTCGACGCCGACACCTGCGTCGAGTGCGGAGCCTGCGTGGCCACCTGCCCCGTCAGCGCCATCGCTCAGTAATAACAGAGAAACACGCGATTAAAACCGGGCCGGGACGAGAGTTCCGGCCCGATTTTTCGTCTAAAGACAAAAACACGCCGCACGGCTTTATGCCGTGCGGCGTGTTTTTACATTATTGCAGAAGCTTCGTCAGGCGCGGTCTCTGAATGTGAAGTTGTCGATGAGGCGCGTTTTGCCGATGTAGACGGCGAGGGCCACGAGGGTGCCGTCTTTGATCTTTTCCGACGGGGCCATCGTTTCTCCGTCCACGGCGGAGACGTAGTCGACGCGCGCGAGCGGCTCAGCCTCTATGAGCGCGCGCATCGCAGCAGTGACCTTCGCAGCGTCGCGCTCGCCCTCCTCCGTCATTTTTTTGCCGAGCGCGACGGCCTTCGAAAGCACAAGCGCCGCGCCGCGCTCTTCCCCGTCAAGGTAGGCGTTGCGCGATGATTTCGCGAGGCCGTCTTCCTCGCGCACTATCGGGCAGCCTATCACCTCGACAGCCATCGAGAGGTCGCGCGCCATGCGCTTGACTATCGCGAGCTGCTGCGCGTCCTTCTCGCCGAAGAACGCCATGTCCGGCTCGGCGATGTTGAAAAGCTTGCAGACGACCGTGCAGACGCCGCGGAAGTGTATCGGGCGGCTTTTGCCGCAGAGCTGCTTCGGCATGTCGGACTGTATCTCGACATAGGTGGCGAAGCCTTCGGGATACATTTCCCCAACGCTCGGATGGAACACCATGTCGCAGCCCTCGCGCTCGAGTATCTCACGGTCGCGCTCGAAATCGCGCGGGTATGTCGCGAGGTCCTCGTTGGGACCGAACTGGGTGGGGTTGACGAAGACGGAGGCGACCGTCCTGTCGCAGCGGCGGACGGATTCGCGCACGAGGCTCGCGTGCCCTTCGTGCAGGTAGCCCATCGTCGGGACGAGTCCGACCGTCAGCCCCTGTCTTTTCCATTCGCGCACGACGGCGCGGACTTCGGCTATCGTTTCGGCTATTATCATTTTTTCTTTCCTCCGCTCTAAAATTCCGCATCGAGTGCCGCGAGGTATTCGTCGGAGCAGTCGGATTTGGCGAAGCTGTGCTCCGGCGCCGGGAAGGCTCCGCTCTGCACGTCTTCGACGTAGGCGCGGAAGGCCGCCGTCATCGTTTCGCCCACGGCGGCGTATTTCTTGACGAACTTCGGCGTGAAGTCGGTGTTCATGCCGAGCATGTCCTGATAGACGAGCACCTGCCCGTCGCAGCCCGCGCCGGCGCCTATGCCTATCGTCGGTATCGCGAGCTTTTTCGATATGAGCGCGGCGAGCTTGGGCGGCACGCACTCGAGGACTACGGAAAAAGCCCCGGCCTCCTGCACTGCGAGCGCATCCTCGAGCAGACGGCGCGCCGCGGCTTCGCCTTTGCCCTGCACTTTGAATCCGCCGAATACGTTGACGCTCTGCGGAGTCATGCCGATGTGCGCCTGCACCGGGATGCCGGCGTCGGTTATCGCGCATATCTGCTCCGTCACAGCCGCGCCGCCCTCAAGCTTGACGGCCTGCCCGCGCCCCTCCTTCATCATCCGCCCTGCGTTCGCCACGGCGTCGTAGACCGACGTCTGGTAGGACATGAACGGCATGTCCATTATCACCATCGTTTCGGAGCAGGCGCGCGCGACGGCGGCGCTGTATCTTATCATGTCGTCGAGCGTGACCGGCAGCGTGTCGGAGTAACCGAGCATCGTCATGCCAAGCGAGTCGCCTACAAGTATGGCGTTGACTCCCGCGCGCTCGACGAGCTTCGCCGTCGTGTAGTCGTAGCAGGTGAGCTCTGCTATACGGCGGCCCTCGCCCTTCATTTTGATAAATTCCGCGACTGTGTTTTTCATCTGTCGTTCAGCTCCTGTTCCGTTATTTTCGTGAGTTTTTTTATTTCTCCATAGTCCGCACCGGGATGGCGGCGCTCCGCCATTTCGACGAGGCTCGCGCTGAGCGCTTTGTAAAGGAGACGGCGCTTCGGCTCCGTGATGTTTTCGAGGTGGCGCCGGACCGTGGCCGCGTCGCACCTCTCTACAGGACCGGTGAGCGCCGCCTCGGGACCGTCCGCGATTATGTGTTCCAGGTTGCTCCGCATGAGCGGCGCGAGAGCGCCTATCGCGCCCTCGGAGGTGAAGCCGCAGGAGACTAGCAGCGCGGCGGCCTCCCGAGCGAGCGCGCACATGAAGTTGCTGGCCATGACGCAGCCGGCGTGGTAGCGCGCTTTGCCCTTCGACGGGATGAGCTGCGTTTTCGCGCCGAGTTTTTCGAGCGCCGAACGAAAGTACGCGGCAGGTTCGCAGTCGCCTTCGATGCAGAAAAGTGCGTTTTGCAGCTCCTTGTAAGATTCGTACTTCGAGCTGACAGGAAAGAGCGGATGCAGCGACAGCGCCCCGGCGCCGCGCTCCGCAGCTCCCGGGAAGGCATCCGCAGCAGTGAGCGAGCCGCTGCAATGGCAGAGGAATTTTCCCGATATGCCGAACTCCCGCGCGCATACGTATGTTTCGATTATCGCGCCGTCCGGCGTCGTGAAGAAAAGCGCTCCGCAGCCGCGCACGAGGCTTTCCAAATTTTCGTAGGCGCGCGAGCCGGTGAACTCCGCCGCCTCTCGCGCGCTTTCCTCGCTTCGGCTCCAGTAGCCCGCAAGCTCGAGGCCGCCCACGGCGAAAAATTTCCCAAGCGAGAAGCCGACCTTGCCGGCTCCGATTATCCCGATTTTCATAACATAAACCTCTCCCGCACCCGTTTCGCCTCGGGGCGCGGTTTTCATACACTAACCTTTTCTTTGCGAAAAGTCCGCGAGTAATGTGCAACGGGTTACATTTTATACGTTTTTGACTTTTAGGTAAAGCATGGGCGATTCAAGCGGACAAAGCACGGCCCTGTTTGCAAAAAGCAAGTCTGTAACGCGGAAGAGAAACATCAGGACCGTCCGACAGCGCAGCCGGCGCTTGCGGGAAGGAGCCGTGTGTATGGAATTCCGCACGCATTTTGAAACATTCAGCGAACGTGCGAAACGCCGCCGGCCGCACCTTGCGTCCGCAGTTTCGCGCGGGCGCTAAAAAGCCGCCGAGCATATCATGCGCGGCGGCTTTGCGTGTTTCGTCAGTCTCGTTATGCGCGCGGCTTACTGCGTCACGAGCGGAAGGTCGGGATTGCCGGCCCAGGCTTGGAAGCCCGCGTCGTAGCTCTGGCTCTTCTGGAAGCCAGCGTAGCGCAGGAGCATCGTGACGAAGGCGGAGCGGACTCCAGCCGTATCGTAGACGACTATTTCCGTGTCTGTGGTTATTCCGTAAGGCGCCAGCAGAGCGGCGACTTCCTCCGCGCTCTTGAAGTGTCCCTGCTCGGTGACGAAGTTTTCACGCGATATATTGATCGCTCCGGGGAGGTGTCCGGCGCGCTTTTCCTGGAACGGGCGTATCTTGCCGTTGTATTCAGGCTGAGTGCGCACGTCGATGATCGCGAGGCCGGGCTTGCCGAGGTTGTCGTTTATCCACTGGGTCGTCGCCGTGTAATTGGGAACGTATTTCTGTATGGAGAAGGCTACGGTCTGGTTCTTGACCTTGTTCTTCGCAAGCTGTCCGCCGGCCGCCTTCCACGCGCCTATGCCGCCTTCGAGTATCTTCGCGTTCTTGATTCCGGCCTGGCGGAGTATCCAGAGGGTCCATCCGCTCTGTCCCCAGCCGCCTGCGTCGCAGTAGGCGACGACGGTTTTCTTGCCGTTTATTCCGAGAGCGCCTATGCGCTTCGCCATCGTCGCCTCGGGCCAGATGACTCCCCACTGTTCGGATCCCTGCTTCGCGTTCATGTTCGCGAAGTAGGTCCACGGAGCGTTGACGGCTCCGGGGATGTGTCCGCCGAGGTAGAGGCTCTCGGGGCGCGAGTCTACGAGCACGACGTTCTTGATGTTGGTTTTAAGCCAGTCGGCGCTGACGAGTATGCTCTCTCTCGTCTCTGCCGCTCCGGCCTGCATAGCCGACGGGTTCAGAGGCCTGCCGGCCGGGACCTCGGCTGTCGCCGCGGCGGGTGCGGCGGGCTGAGCCTCAACGGCCGAAGGTATCTGGACCGTCTTGGCGGGAGCAGCCGGAGCCTCGGGCTGCGCTTCGCTTTCAGCGGCGGGCTGCGGCGCTTCGTCCCCGGCGTCCGACGCTTCGGTCGCGGCCTCTTCCTGCTGCGTCGCCGCGACTACGCCTCTATTGTTGCCGGCGTCGCCGGCCGCCTGGGCGGCCTTAGCCGCCTCCTCGCGTACTATCTGGTCGACCGCGGCCGCGGCCGGATTGGGAGCAGCGGGTTCGGCGGGCTGCTGCTGCGCGGACTGTTCGGGCTGCGCCGCGGGCGCGCTCTCTTCGGCCGCCGGGGCTTTTTCCTCGGCTTTGTCCTCAGAGACCGCTCCGCCGGTCTTTTCCTGGTTCGTCGCTTTGAACGCGTTTATCTGCGCCATTATCGAGTTCGCGCCGTCGTCCTCGGCCGCGAGCGCGAACTGCGAGCCTCCGGCTATCATCGACGCGGCGAGCATCAGCGTTAGGAGTTTCTTCATGTTACCAGTCCTTTCTTTTCATTCCCGGCCTGCGCCGGATTTTTTCGTTTCCGCCGTACGCGGGGATTATAGCACAGTAATTTGTGAGTTTTATGGAAGCTACTTCCAGTTGTCGTATATCCACTGCGCCGCGCGGCGCGCCTCGTTGAACTCCCCGGCTTCTCCGCCGCCGCGGCTTCCGCCGTCGCGTCTGAGCCGGAGCCAGTCGCCGTACTCCACGAGGACGCCGCCGTGCGCGAAGTGGTCGAAGACGAGGTCGAACTTCGGTATGCCCCAGAGCATGTCCGGGCGTATCGCGCCGGCGCCGACCAGCGCGGATGTGGCACGCTGCAAAAAGCTCTTTATCCCCTTTTTATGTCCGACGCGGAGGAGCACGGCGCGGTGCCCGCCCGTTATCGTCTCTGACACCATATTGACGGAGTCCTCGGTGCAGAATACTTCCGTAGAGAATCCGAGCATCGCGGGGATGGGGTTGAAGGCGTCCTCCGACGCTATCAGCAGATATTTGACGCAGGGCGAGTGCGAGGCGAGCGTCTTTACCATTTTCGACGCCGCGTCGCTCGTGCGGCGCGAGGTCGTTATGAAGACGTCGGCCCCGGCGTGCTGCGCAAGGTTAAGTATCTGTCCGATCTGCTTTTTCACCCATTCGGCGCTTATCTCGTAGTTAGCGTCGTCGCCGCCTATCAGCACAGACCATCTTTCCGGCGCGTCGGACGGATGGGCCGCGAGCAGCTCCTCCGCCTCTTTTTTGAGATTTTCTTTTATGACGTTGTTCGGCGAGCCGAGAGTGACGAAAACGTTCGGCTTGCGCTCGGGGTAGTCGTGTTCCGGCACTATCGCGAAGTCGAAGGGCTCGGTGCCGAGGACGCTCGGCGTCATTATCGTCGCGCAGGCGCAGCGCCAGATGTAGCCGAGCGCTATGTTATAGGGAGCTGGCGCGCTTCCGGCGGAGAGTATCAGAGCCGTGCCGGAGCCCTCCTGCACGCCGCGCTCTGCGAACCATTGTCCCACGCGGCGTATCAGCTGCTCGCCTCCGTTAGCGGAGAGCCAGTCGCGCGCGTCGCGCCTCGTGCCGCCGAGCAAGGCCTTCGACGACGATTTCGCGCGCGCTTTAGCCGCCCCCGTCAGGACAGGGACTTCGGCTTCAAGGACTTCGGCGCCGGTGAGCTTCGAGAGCCAATAGGCTACGCCGCGGCTCTGGTTGACGTGTCCGCGGATGCCTTCGCTGAGTATGACGATCACCTTGAGCGCGTCGCCGGGCTTCATTTTTCTTCGTTCTTCCTCTGCGCGAATATCCTGCGCGCTTCTTCAAGGTCTTCGAGCGTGTTTACGTTCGGCCCTTCCGACGGATATTTCGTCGGGATTACCGCCATCGAGTAGCCGTGTTCGAGGATGCGGAGCTGTTCGAGGCTCTCCGTCTGCATCAGCGGCGTCGGCGGCAGCGCGACGAATTTGAGCAGAAATTCTTTCGTGAAGGCGTATATGCCGAGGTGTTCCCACACAGGGCAGCCGGCCGAATTTCTCGGATACGGTATCGGCGAGCGGCTGAAGTAGAGCGCGCGCCCGTTCTGCGCGCGGACTACCTTGACGATGTTCGGATTGCGGAAATCCTCTTCGTTCGTTATCGGCACGCAGACCGTCGCCGAGTCCGCGTCCGGGTCGGCTATGAGGCCGTGCGCTAGCTCGCCGAGCATTCGCGGGTCGAGCATAGGCTCGTCTCCCTGTATGTTGATTACGTAGTCCGTGTCGATTTTCGCGGCTATCTCGGCCGCGCGGCTCGAGCCGTCTGGATGGTCCGCGCGCGTCATGGCGACGTCGCCGCCGAATTTTTCCGCGGCGTCGTATATCCTGTGGTCGTCGGTCGCGATTATGACGCGGAAGAAGACGCCGGACGCGCATGCGCGGCGGTAGACGTGTTCGAGCATCGTCTTGCCGCCTATTTCGAGAAGCGGCTTTCCGGGAAGGCGCGACGACGCGTAGCGCGCGGGGATGACTCCGAGTATTTTAGGCTGGGTCATCTTAGCGCGCGGCTTTCCATTCGCGGAACTTCCGCAGCATCTTGTCGCGGTCGAGCGGGCGGACGTTTTTCACTATCCACTCGCGCATCGCTTTGCCGTCCTCCGTCTCCTGCTTGTAGCTCATGAAGGAGAGCTCTATGCCGAGGGCGTCCGCTATGCGCAGAGCGAAGACGGGCCATATCATGCCGATGTCTCCGATGACCGGCAGGCTCCCTTCGTGGCGCGCGAAGGCGGACATTTCCATGCGGAACGGGATTTTCGAGATTTTCGTCTTGGGCAGCCCCTTGTCGATGGCCTCCTGTATCATCGCGCTCGACTTCTGGAGGTCCTGCGCACGGCGCAGGTTCTCGTCGAGGTCGAAGCGGACGAGCGTCTTGTTTTTCAGGCTGTATACGCGCTGTCCCTGCCACCACGACCAGATGCCGTGGCCGGTGTATGTCTCGAACGGGCCGTCGTGTATCTCCTGCGTGAGCGCGACCGCAGACTCGATTATCACGTCGGCGGAGCCGAGCATGTCCGCGATGCGGCGTGAGCGCTCCGCTACCGGGATACTGTCGCCGACGGAGAGGCCGATGTGTCCGCCGCCGACCATCTGCGGTATTGTGACGAGCACGGGGACGCCGCGCTCCGCGCCGGCGCCGAGCATCGTGCGCGGGTCGCAGCCCCAGCCGGCGACGGTCTCGAAGGGCAGGCCGCACTGGCGGCAGAGCGAGAGTATCTCCTCCGCGAGCTTCTCCGTGCGAAGCCCCATCGGGTAGGCCATGTTCGCCGCGGCCTTGATGACCATGTGCCCCTCCGCGTCGTGACGCTTGGCGAGCAGTTCGCGGTCGAGTATCATTTCTTTTGAAAGTTCGCCGAGCTCTTCGTCGCTCATATCGGTGAACTCAAAGACGTTGCCGCGCGGCATTTTCTCCTCGTCCATGCCGAGCTGCGCCGCGCCGCACATCTTGACGCGGTCAAGCGCGCCGCCCATCTCATGGTTTACGACGGCGGAGCTGGTCGTTACGCCGTCGACGACGCCCTTGCTTATAAGTTCGGCTATCAGCGTCGTCACGCCCTCGTGGAGGTTCGGGCCGCTGCCCGTGACCACCGCAACTTTGCCGCCTCTTCTCTTGGCTTCGACGACTTTCTCCACCGCCGCGTCGAGAGCCTCGCGCGAACGTTCGTCAAGTCCGTTGTAAAACTCTTCTATAAGTCCGCGGTTTATCGTCATTATGTCTCCTCCACTTCTGCTCAGAGATATTTTTTTATGATTTCCCACGTGCGCGCCGAAGCGCCGCGCGATTTGTCAAAGTATTCGCGGCTCAGCGCGAGCCATTTTTCGCGCCCGCCGTCCCCTTCGCCGGCGATTTCGAGCCAGACGCGCGCGAGGCCGCGCTCGTCCGCCACCTGCGAGGCCGCGCCCATAGCCAGAAAGGCGCGCGACGCCTGCGCGAAATCCTCCATGTGCGGCCCGTACTGGACGGGCACCCCCCACGAGAAAGGCTCCAGGATGTTCTGCCCGCCTTTGTCGGCGAAGCTGCCGCCGACGAACGCGGCGCGCGCCGTGCCGTACAGGTCGAACAGCACGCCTATGCGGTCTATTATCAGCACATCCCAACCGGCGGTCAAGTTTGAGAACATCGCGAGCTTCAACTCCGGCGGCACGAGCGACGCCACGGCCGCGGCGCGTTCGGGATGGCGCGGCGCTATGACAAGGCGCGCCTCGGGATGATCCTTCCGCAGTTCCGCGAAGGCGGCTATGACTTTTTCGTCCTCGCCGGTGTGCGTGCTCCCCGCGACGAATACTGGGCGCTCCGGCTCGCCAAGCTCTTCCGCGAGCCTGTCGCGCGCGGCTTCGTTTCTGCGCGCGAGCAGCGCGTCTACCTTGCCGTCGCCCATGACGAAAAGCTTTTCCTTCTCGACGCCGATGCGCGAAAGGCGTTCTCGGTCTTCTTCGTCGCGCAGGAAGAGCGAGGTAAAGAGCGAGTATGCGCCGCGAGCGAGCGGGCGTTTCACGCCGCCCTGCACACGCCCCCACGTCCTGTCCGATATGCGGCCGTTTATGAGGAACGCCGGAATACTGCGGCCGCGGCACTCCCACAGCATATTGGGCCACAGCTCCGTCTCCGCGGCCGCGAAGGCCGCGGGGCGCAGCGCGTCGAGCGCGCGAGAGACGAAGAGCCGCTTATCCCACGGATAGTAGACATGTACATCGTACAGCCCCCCGCCGAGCCGCTCCGCCATAGCCTTGCCGGTCTGAGTCGTCGTCGAGATGACGAAGGGGCCGTCCCATCCGTCCTCGCGCGCGGCTTTGATGAAAGGCACGGCGGCCTGCACCTCGCCGACCGATACCGCGTGGACCCACACGGGGCGGCGGCCGCGCAGCGCGGCGAGCTTCTCCTCCGGGATGAGCCCCTGACGCTCGTCGTTGCCCTCGGTGTATTTCGCCTTGAGCTTTTTATGCGAGAGCGCGAAGAATATATCTATCGCGGCTCCGTAGACGCTCCGCAGCAGGGACAGCTACGCCACCCCCGCCTTGAGTATCTCGTGGATGTGTACCATGCCGACGGGACGGTTGTCTTTATCAACGACGATGAGGGCCGAGACCTCCCACTGCTCGACGATGCGCACCGCTTCGACAGCGAGGCTGTCGGGAGATATCACGCGCGGGTGGGTCGTCATAGCCTCGGAGACCGGATGTTCCAGCCCTTCTACGCCGTTTTTCTCAATGAAGCGGCGCAGGTCTCCGTCTGTGAAGACGCCGACGAGTTCTCCGCCGTCGCCGACGATGGCCGTCGCGCCGTAGCCCTTGCTCGTGATATCGAATATCGCGTCGCGGACGCGCGCGTGGACGTTCGTGAGCGGCAGCTTGTCGCCGCTGCCCATGAGGTCGCGCACGCGGAGCAGCAGGCGCTTGCCGAGCGAGCCGCCCGGATGGAAGAGAGCGAAGTCTTCCTTCTGGAGGCCGAGCAGCAGCGTCGCCATGCCCGCGACTGCGTCGCCTATCGCCATCTGGAGCGTCGTGCTGCTCGTCGGGGCGAGGCCGAGCGGGTCGGCCTCGGCATCGACGTGGCTGTTGAGCACCACGTCCGCCTCGCGTGCGAGCGACGACTCGGGATTGCCGGTGACGGCGATTATCGGCGCGCCGATCCTTTTGAAATAAGGGATGATGTCTATGAGTTCGTGAGTCTCGCCGCTGTTGCTGAGGAAGTAGCCTACGTCCTCGCGGCAGACCATGCCGAGGTCGCCGTGCGCGCCTTCGGTCGCGTGCAGGAAGAAGGCCGGGACTCCGAGCGACGCGAAGGTCGCGGCGCTCTTGCGCCCGACGTGCCCCGATTTGCCGAGCCCGGTCACGACTACGCGCCCTCCGCAGCGGCTGACTAAGTGCGCAGCCTTGACTATCTCGTCGCCGAGACGCCCCGCCGCGGCCTCGAGCGACGCGGCCTCCTTGCGCAGTATCTCGCGCCCGGTCTTTATCAGCTCTTCGTTGGAAATTTTCTTCTCTTCGCGTTCGTATGGAAGATTCATCGGCTATTCCTCCGCCCAGTCGAGCCGCGAGAAGCCTAGCTCCCCGCGCGCTGTTTTGTCTATTTCGTATGTCTGGCGCAGAACTTCGCGCACTTTGGCGAGCGGTATCGAGTTCGGCCCGTCGCACTTGGCGCGGTCCGGCTCCGGATGTACCTCCATGAACAGCGCGTCGATGCCTATCGCAGCCGCCGCGCGTATCAGCGGCAGGACGAACGAACGGTCGCCTCCGCTGCACGTCCCTTTGCCTCCGGGCTTCTGCACGCTGTGCGTCGCGTCGAACATGACGGGGACGCCGAGCGAGCGCATGACCGGCAGCGAGCGGAAGTCCACCGAAAGCTCATGATAGCCGAACTCCGTGCCGCGCTCGCAGAGTATCACGTCCTCGCAGCCGCTCTCGCGGCATTTGCCGAGCACCGAGGCCATGTCCTCGGGGGCCATGAACTGCGCCTTCTTCACATTGAGCGGCTTCCCCGTGCGGCTCGCCGCCGCGAGCAGGTCCGTCTGGCGGCAGAGGAAGGCCGGTATCTGGATGAGATCGACGTGCTTCGCGGCGGCCTCGGCCTGCCACGGCTCGTGAACGTCCGTGACGACGGGGACTCCGGCCTCGCGCCCTATCGCGGAGAGCCACTCGAGCCCCTTCTCTATGCCGGGGCCGCGGTAGCTCTTTATCGAAGTCCGGTTCGCCTTGTCGAAGGAAGCCTTGAATATATAGCCGAAGCCGAATTCGGCGCAGTATTCCTTCATCGTCTTCGCGATCATGAGCGCCTCTTCGTAGGTGTCGAGCACGCACGGACCAGCGGCGACGGCAAGCGTTCCACCTCCGACGGAGACGTTTCCAACCTTAACAACTCTTACGCTATTTGAGTCGGACACCTTCATCAGCTCCTTCGCCTTTCGTTTCTTTTTCTCCGAGTGAATCGAGATATTTCTTATATTTTTCATAGACGCTGCAGCGGGCGTCCCAGCCCAGCTCCGCCGCGCAGTATTCCACGACGTTGTCGAGCGCGCCCATGCGCCCGAGGTTCTTTATCCCGGCCTCCTGCATCGAGCGGCGCAGCTCCGGGTCGGTGAGTATGCGCTCCGCGGCCGCCGCGAGCTCCGCCGGTTCAGCGGGCACGAGTACCTCCGCGTCGCGCAGCAGCTTTTTCTGGCGCAGCTTGCCGCGCTCTATTATCGAGACGACCGGCACGCCGAGCCCGGCGCAGAGCTGATTCGCAGTACCGCCGAGCCCTATCAGCAGCTCCGCGCCGTAGGCCGCCGCCGCGACCGGCGCGCGGCATATCGCGACCGACGCCGCGACCGACGAAAGTGTGAGGCCGTCTTCCGACAGCTTCCAGCCGTCAAGGCTTTCCGTCATTTTCTTCAAATCTATCGTCGGCGCGGGCACCATGACGAAGCAGCACTCCATACGGGAGGCGAGCAGCGTCACTGTGTCGAGCACGAGTTTTATGTCTTCATAGGCGCGCGGGCGGCTGCCGGGCAGCAGCAGTATCTTGAAGCCCTCGCCGTTCCACGCGAAGGCCGGCTCGTTCGTCTCGTCGAGAAGGTCCATTATCGGATTGCCCTGAAAGACGGCCGGCACGCCGGCGGCGACGAGCTCGCGCGCCGTCTCCTCGTCGCGCGTCCAGACGAGGATGCAGCGGCGGCGCATGAGCCATTTCTCGATGCGCATGTGGCCGTTAAGGTGGACGGACTTCGCAGTAGCGACGAAGAGCGGCTTCATGCCCTGCCCCCACAGCACGCTGAGAAGCAGGTAGACGTCGCCGACGCATATAGGAGTGCGGTATTTGCCGTAGAGCTCGCGCATCTTCTTCATCTGGCGGCGTATCGCGCCGCCGAGCCCGTGGCGCACGTCGCTCACGAGGTCGCGCAGGTGGTACTTCACGACGCCGCCGCTCGGCATCTCCGCCGGCGGCGAAACGACGTTTATTCCGTTCATCGTGTAAGGCTTGCCCGAGCCGACGAGAGCGAAGGCGTCCACTCTCGCGCTCGGAAAGCGAGCCTTGAGCTTCTTCGCAAGCACGACACCCATCGCATCCTCGCCGTTGCCGTTCGAGGCGACGAGAAACGCCGGGCGCAGCTTTTCGAGAATTTTCCTGCGGAAGCCGAGCGGGTCGCGCAGCGAGACCTTTATGCACGGGACGTAAAGCGGAAGGTTCAGGCTCAGCTTCCTCGGCATGTTCGCGAGGTCCTTCTCCGTGCATACGAAGCCGTCCGCGCCGGTCGCTGCGGCGAGGCGTTCGAGCTCCGCTATCTCGTTTTCCGTGAGTATGTGGTGGTCGCGGTAGGTGCGGCGCTCGGCCACGGCGACGCCGAGCTCGTCGAGGAACTGATAGAAGCCGCCGGGATTGCCTATCGCGGATAACGCGATATATTTTCCGCGCGGGACGAAGCCCTCTTCATCGACGGCGTGCTCGCAGCCGCCGGCCTCGCGCGCCATCCACGACTCGAGTTTTATGTCCGCGACGAATATCTTGTCCTCCGTCACGTACGGCGAGATTTTTTCCTTGATTTCGTCTATCGCCTCGGGACGCGCCTGGTTCGCCTTCGTCAGCACGATTATGTCGGCGCGGCGGAATGCCGACATCGGCTCGCGCATCGACCCGGCCGGCAGCACCTGTCCGTTGCCGAACGGGCAGGTCGAGTCCACGAGCACGATGTCCACGTCGCGCCCCATCTTCCTGTGCTGAAAGGTGTCGTCCGTAACGGCGACCTCCGCGCCGAGCGAAGCGAGCAGCTTCACGCCCTCGATGCGCTTGCGCGAGACGACGACCTTCGCGTCGGGCAGACGGCGCGAGAGCATCAGAGGCTCGTCGCCCGCGAAATCGCGGCGCGTGCTTTTTTTATCCTGTCCTATCCATAGCGGCGGATGTTCCTTCGTCCTGTAGCCGCGGCTCACGAGGCCGGCCTTGATGCCGGCTTCGGCGAACTGGCGCACGACGTACTCAGCCATCGGAGTCTTGTTGGTGCCGCCGAAGCAGTTGTTGCCGATGCTCACGACGGGAAGCACCGGGTCGGCGACGGAGAATATCCCGCGCTTGTAAAAGCCTATGCGCAGCCTCATCCAGGCGCGCGTGACGAACTGGCAGGGCCAGAGGAAGCCCCACAGAGGTGAGCCGCCCTCGCCGCGCGCGTATTTAAGGTAGCTGCGAAGCAACTTAGACATTTTTTCTATTCCGCTTCCACGTGTTCGCCGGCCGTGAAGAGCCTGTAGTAGTGTCCGTGGAGCGCCACGAGCTCGTCGTGCGTGCCGGACTCCGTGATGAGGCCGTCGCGCAGCACGAATATCCTGTCCGCGTCGCGAATCGTCGAGAGCCTGTGAGCTATCACTATCGCGGTGCGCCCTTCCATCGCGTTGCGCATCGCCTCCTGCACCTGCTGCTCGACAAGCGCGTCGAGCGACGAGGTGGCCTCGTCCATTATCAGTATGCGCGGGTCGCGCACCACTGCGCGCGCTATCGCCACGCGCTGGCGCTGTCCGCCAGAGAGCGTCACGCCCCGCTCGCCGACCTCGGTGTCGAAGCCGCGCGGCAAAGAGGCGATGAAGTCGTAGATGCCCGCCATCTTCGCGGCGCGAATCATGTCGTCTTTGGTCGCGCCCTTAAATCCGTAGCAGATGTTGTAGGCAAGTGTCCCCTTCATCAGGACCGGGTCCTGCGGCACTACTCCTATCTGGCGGCGGTAAGATTTCAGCTCGAGGCCGCGGAGGTCAATGCCGTCGATCTTTATCGCGCCGCCCTGAGGGTCGTAGAAACGCATGACGAGGTCGGCGATCGTGGATTTGCCCGCGCCGGTTGGCCCGACTATAGCGATCTTCTCGCCGGGGCGTATCTCGAAGTTTATATCCCTGAGCACCTGCTTCGACTCGTCGTAGCTGAAACGCACGTCCTCGAACGTCACGCGTCCCTCCATCTTCGGGTGGACTATCGGATGTTCCGCGAGCGGCACTTCGTTCGCCTCGTCGAGTATTTCAAAGACGCGGTCGGCGGAGGCGACGCCCTGCTGTATCGTGCTGACGACTCGGCTGAGGACGCGCACGGGCTGGACGAGCAGGCCGACGTAGGTGCAGAAGGCTATGAGGCCGCCAGCGGTGAGCGAGCCGGCGATGACGCTGCGCCCGCCTATCCAGAGGATGAGCGCGAGCGCCGCTATGAGTATGACTTCGACGAAGCCCTCGAGTATGCCGCGCACCTGCGTGCCTTTCATCAGGGCTTTGAAGTGGAGGTTGCTCTCCTCCTCGAAGCGCTTATATTCTTCCTCTTCCGTCGCGAAGGCGCGGACTATGCGTATCGACGAGAGAGCCTCCTGCGCTATCGCCGCGACCATCGCGAGGCGCTCCTGTATGACGGAGCCGACGCGGCGCAGCTTAGACGCCGCCTTGTCTATGACGAGGACTGCGACCGGGATTATCGTGAAGGTCGCGAGCGTGAGCTTCCAGTTGAGGAAGAGCAGCAGCCCGATGATGCCGACGAAGGTGACGCCCTGCACGACGAAATCGACGATGACGCTGCCGAGAATATTCTGGAGCGTAGCAACGTCGTTCGTGATGCGCGATAGGAACTCGCCCGAGCGCTTTTTGTAGAGCGTCAGCAGCGAGAGACGCTGCGTGTGGTCGTAGAGCTCGAGCCTTATGTCTATGACGACCTTCTGCCCGACCCACGTCATCAGGTAGAGGTTGATGTAGGCGAAGACCGCCTTGAGTATATAGAGTACTACTACGCCGACGCAGAGGACGTTCAGCATGTAGAGTTTTTTCTGAATGAGCACGTCGTCTACGACGTTCTTGATGAGCCACGGCGGGATGATGCCGAATATCGCGGAGAGCACCATACACATCACCGCGTAGGCGAGGCGCTTCTTATAAGGCAGGCAGTACTTCAGAAGACGGACGTACGACTGCCATTCTTCTTTCTTCGCAAGGTTCAGGCTCATGCCGGGGCCCCCGTTATGCGGGCGCACCAGAAGTCGTATACGCCCTCTTCGCCGAGCGTCGCGCGCGCGCGTTCCATTACCTCGCGCGTCCTTCCGCGCAGGCCGTTCCTGTCCTCGAGCCACGCGAGCGCCGCGTCGGTAAGGTTGCCGGCGGTCGCCTTCTCCTGCAAAAGCTCGGGGAACAGCTCGCATCCGGCCAAAATGTTAGCCATCGCGTAATATTTGGTCTTTATCACGCAGCGCGCGACGAAGGCCGAGATCGGGTTGAGCCTGTAGGTCACGACCATATAGAGGCGGCGCAGCAGCGCTTCGACCGTTATCGTGCCGCTCGCGCCGACCGCACACTCGGCGGCCTCCATGAGGTCGCCTCCGGGGCCGTCGTAGTAAAGTATATTTTTTTCTTTGAAGCGCGCTATCACTTCGTCGCGCACGGCGTGGTTCAGCCCGGGCGCGACGGAGAAGACAGGGCGCCATCCGGCGGCGCCGAGCGCGGCGGCGGACTCTTCCATTATCGGAAGCAGCGTCTTTATCTCGCTTCTGCGGCTTCCGGGAAGGAAGGCGACGAGCCGGCCCGGCTCGTAATCGAAGCCGAGCTCCGCCCCTTTCGCGCGGTGGTTGTACTCCTCGAGAAGCGGGTGGCCGCGCCATGCGCTCGCGCAGCCGCGCGAAAGCAGATATTCGTGTTCAAATTTGAACAGCGGCAGGCATTCGTCCACGTCGCGGCGGAGGTCGTCCGCGCGTCCGCTGCGCCATGCCCAGACGGTGGGCGGCGAGATGTAGAATATTTTTCCGCGGTAGCCGCGCGCGCGGAGCTTCGCTATCAGCCTCATGTGGTAGTCGGGGCTGTCGCATACGACGACCGCCTCGGGCGCGCGTTCCATTATGCGCTCGACCATCTCGCGGCGCAGCGCGAGTATCGACGGTATCGCGGAGAAGACCTCGGTCAGACCGAGAAGCTGAAGCCGCTCGCCGTCCCATTCGGAGCGGATGCCGGCCTTCCGCGACTCCATACCGCCCATGCCCCATATATCCCCGGCGTAGCCGCGTTCGCGCAGCCTGATCGCGAGGCGCGCCGTGTAGTGGTCGCCGGAGGCTTCGCCGGAGCTTATAAAGACCGACAAACTTCCACTCCTATCACGGCGATGCGCTCGCGTTCGGCGACGCGCGCGAATTCCTCGGGATTGAGTATCAGCGTCCAGCCGGCGTGCAGAGCGAGGCAGGTTAGCTTCGCCTCCGCCATGTGCATCAGAGTGTCGGGGCCGACGGTCGGGATGTCGTAGCGTTCGTCCTGGTCGAGGCGCATCATCTTTGCGACGGTGCCGCCTTTGCAGAGCGAGCCGGCGCGCAGCAGTGTAGCGTCGGTGCCTTCCATCGCCTCCACCGCGATGACCGAGCGCTTGTGTACTATGACCGTCTGCCCGAACGAGAGCGGCACGACCTTTTTGCAGATGTCGAAGCCGTACTCCGCGTCGTCGAGCTCCTCGCGCGTCGGCGCGCGCCCGGCGATGCGCCCTTTCTTCGCGAGAAGGTCGGGGATTATGTCGCGGTAGCTCAGCACGCGGAAGCCCTGCTTTTCCAGAAAATCGACGATCGCGCCGAGTATAGAATGGTCGTCGCGGAAAACGAGGCTCGCGAGGAAGCGCTGCGTCATAAGGTCGAAGAGCGACGGCTTGAAGACGAGCGTCTTCGAGACGGTTCCGGCCATTATGATGTCCTTGACGCCGCGTTTTTTCATATCGTTTATCGTGAAGCCGAAGTCCGGCTTCGTTATATTCACGACGTCGAGCGCGTACTTCGACAGCTCGCCTATCTGCTCTCTTATCGAGTAGACGACCGGCGGCGTTCCCTGATCCGTCAGCCGGCTTGCGATGACGACGGGAAGAAGTCCTTCTCCGGCGACTAGAGCTATCTGGTTTTCCACAATCATACCTCCCGGGCGGTTTGCGAAGGAGCTTCCGCTCCTTTTATTATTCTCACGCCGAAACGTCCGGCGCAGGCATTTTTTTGCAAAATGCCGGATTTACAATAGCTAAGTATAGCATAAAGCGCGCTCCGGACGCGCGCGGAAGTTTTTCTAACCGAGCGAGACGTCGAGGACCATCATGACGGCGAAGCCGATGAGGAAGCCGGTCGTCGCGAGGTCGCCGTTGCCCGAGGCCTGCGACTCCGGCACAGTCTCCTCGACGACGACGAAGATCATAGCCCCGGCCGCGAAGGCGAGCGCGAAGGGCAGCACGGGCCGCGCGGCCCATACGAGCAGAGCGCCAACAAAAGCGAAGACGGGCTCCACTATCGCGGAGAGCTGTCCGTAGAAGAAGGCGCAGGCGCGCGAAAGCCCCTCGCGGCGCAGCGGCATCGAAACGGCGAGCCCTTCGGGAAAGTTCTGCAGCCCCATGCCGAGCGCGAGGGCGGCCGCCCCGGCGAGCGTAGATTCCGGCATCGCGCCTATCGAGCCGAAGGCGACGCCGACGGCGAGACCCTCGGGAATGTTGTGCAGCGTTATCGCGAGCACAAGCAGAGTCGTGCGGCGCAGCGAAGAGGGCGGGCCGTCCGGCGCGGTCTCGGCCATCGCCGGATGCAGATGCGGCATAACCATGTCGAGCAGCCGCAGCGCTCCGCCGCCCGCGAGGAAGCCGAGCACGGGCGGGAGCCAGCCGGGATAGCCGAGCTCCTCGGAAATTTCTATGGCGGGCGCGAGCAGCGACCAGAAGCTCGCAGCAACCATGACGCCTCCCGCGAAGCCGAGCATCACGTCGAGCGTCCTCTGTCCCGGACGCTTAGCAAGAAAGACGCCCGCCGCGCCGAGAGCCGTGAAGCCCCACGTGAAGAGCCCGGCTATGAGCGCCCGCACCGGCGGCGACTGTTCCATGAAAAATTCCATCGGATACCTCCGTTCGTCAAAAACGATTTTAGCTGATTATATCGCAGAGCGCGCGCCGCGCGAAGCGGCGGGAAAAAGGCCGGAGCCGAGCCACGCTTCGCGCAGCGCGGAGACGGCGGCGTGAAGCTCGCCGGACGGCACGCCGGAGAAGACGAGCGCGACGGCGCCGTCCCACACTTCGACCGCCGCACCGCGCGCCGAGGCGAGGCGCGCCGCCTCGTCTGGATCGGCGCACGGCACGACTGCTGCGGTGTAGCTCTCGAGAATATGGAAATCTATGCCGCCGAAGGCCGAGCGCAGCTCCAAGGCGAGCATGCGGCTCTTGCGCAGATAGATTTTCCGGCAGCGGCGCAGATGGCGCTCGAGGCCGCCGCTTACGATGTATTCCGCGAGAGCGAGCTGCTCCGCCTTGCCGGCCGTCGGGTCGTATAGCTTCGCCGCCCCGGCGCAGCGCGCGGCGACAGCGCGCGGCATCGCCATGTAGGCGATGCGCACGGAAGGAAGCAGCATCTGTGAGAAGCTGCCGATGTAGACGGCGTTGTCCGGCGCCAGAGCCTGCGCCGCCGGAATAGGCCGCGCGCGCCAGCGCAGCTCGCCGTTGTAGTCGTCCTCAACGAGCAGCCTTCCTTCGCGCGCCCACGAGGCGAGCGCCTTGCGCCTCGCGTCAGCGCGCGCGAAAGACGATGCGGGCCGCTTCGAAGAAATTTCAAGAAAAAGCTCCGCTCCGCGCGCCGTCTCCGGCCCTTCGGCGCGCGTCACGCTCCATCCGCAGTCGCGCAGCACGCGCTCGCCCTGCTCGAAGCCCGGCTCAGCGACCGCGGCGCGCCCGGGGACGCCCAGCGCGCGGCACAAAATAAAAAGAAGCTGCTGTGTGCCCGAGGCGACGGCGATGTCCTCCGCGGAACTCTTCACGCCGCGGGCGCGGTAGGCGTAGGCCGCGAGCGCGCGGCGCAGCTCCGGCTCGCCCATCGGGTCGCCGCGCGAAATTATCTCGCCGCGCCGCTTGAGCGCGGAGCGCACGCACCTGCCCCACGCTTCTGCGTCGGCTGCCTCCGCGTCTATCGTTCCGAAGCGGAAGTCGAAGCGCGGCGCGGCCCCGTCCGCCTTCGTCCCCTCCTTCGGCTCTTCGGAGCGACGTGCGCGGCGCGCGACGAAGCAGCCGCTCTTCGGCACGCTCTCGGCCAGCCCTTCGACGATCAGCCGCGCGTAAGCGTTCTCGACAGGCGAACGGCTTACGGAGAGCGCCGCCGCAAGTTCGCGCACAGACGGCAGCTTCGCTCCGGCGGCAAGCGCCCCGCTCTCCGCCGCCTCCGCGAGCGAGCCGTAGATCTGTTTCCACACCGGCGTTTTTGAATTTTTATCGAGTTCTATAAAATCGGCGACCATTTCAGCGCTCCAATCTGTCATTGCAAAATCTTCAATATCTGGCCATTGATACAATGACAAGCATATTCTATAACAATGGCGCACGGCCGTGGAACTTCCACGAAAGGAACATAAACGATGACGGACTATGAAAACCGAGTGAAGCTGAACAGGGACCTCGCGCGTATGCTGCGCGGGGGCGTGATCATGGACGTGACTACGCCGGAGCAGGCGCGCGTCGCCGAAGAGGCCGGAGCCTGCGCGGTCATGGCGCTCGAGCGCGTGCCGGCGGACATACGGGCCGCGGGCGGAGTCGCGCGCATGAGCGACCCGAAGATGATAAAAGAGATACAGCGCGCCGTGTCCATCCCCGTCATGGCGAAGTGCCGCATCGGCCACATAACGGAGGCGCGCATACTCGAGGCGCTCGACATAGACTACATAGACGAGAGCGAAGTCCTGAGCCCCGCCGACGACGTTTACCACATAGACAAACGCGCCTTCCGCGTCCCGTTCGTCTGCGGCGCGCGCAATTTGTCGGAGGCGCTGCGCCGCATAGAGGAAGGAGCGGCTATGATACGCACGAAGGGCGAGCCGGGGACGGGCGACGTCGTGCAGGCTGTGCGCCACATGCGCGCGATGCGCGCGGAGATAGCGCGAGTGCTATCGCTGCGCGAGGACGAGGTATTCGAGGCGGCGAAGGAGATGCAGGTCCCGGCCGCGCGCCTTTTCGAGCTGCGCGAACTCGGCGGCCTGCCGGTAGTGAACTTCGCGGCCGGCGGCGTCGCGACTCCGGCCGACGCGGCTCTGATGATGACGCTCGGCGCGGAAGGAGTCTTCGTCGGCAGCGGAATCTTCAAATCCGGCGACCCGGCAAAGCGCGCGGCGGCGATAGTCAAGGCCGTGACGAACTACGAAAATCCGGAAATCCTCGCCGAAATATCAGAAGACCTCGGCGAAGCGATGGTGGGCACGAACGCGGACGAAATAGCTCTGCTCATGGCGGAGCGCGGAAAATGAGCCGTCCGCTCACTGTAGGCGTGCTCGCCGTGCAGGGGGCCTTCGCCGAGCACTGCGCGGCGCTGCGGCGCGCGGGCGCAAAGCCGCGCGAGATACGCGAAGCGCGCTCGCTCGAAGGGCTCGACGCCGTGATACTGCCAGGCGGTGAAAGCACCGCGCAGGGCCGCCTCATGCGCGAGTTCGGCATATTCGAGCCGCTGCGCGCCGCGATAGCGGGCGGCCTGCCCGTCTTCGGAACATGCGCGGGCATGATACTTCTCGCGAAAAACATAGAGAACGACGAACGGCGCCACCTCGCCGTGATGGACATAGCTGTGCGGCGCAACGGCTACGGACGGCAGCTCGCGAGCTTCGTCGCGCGCGGCGCGTTTGCCGGAATGGAAGATGTCGAGATGGTCTTCATCCGCGCGCCATATATCGCCTCGGCGGGGCCGAACGTCGAGATACTCGCCGAAACCGGCGGACGCGCCGTCGCCGCGCGCGAAGGGAACATGCTCGCCGCGGCCTTTCACCCGGAAATGACGGACGACCCGCGCGTACTCGAATATTTCCTCTCCATGGCGCGCGGATGAAATTCCTCCGGAGTGCTACAATTTAAGGGCATCGCATAAATCTTAAGGAGGAATGTTCAGCATGGACGAAGTCTACAAGTTTCTGAAGGAGAACCCGATCTTCTTCGTGGCGACGGAAGAGGGCGACCAGCCGCGCGTGAGGCCCTTCGGCGTCGTTTCGCAGTTCGAGGGCAGGCTCTACCTCCAGACCGGAAACGTCAAGCCGGTATTCAAGCAGATGATGGCGAACCCGAAGATAGAGCTCTGCGCGATGGGCAAGGACGGCAAGACGTGGCTCCGCGTAGCCGCCGAAGTCGTGCTCGACCCGAGAGTCGAGGCGCGCCGCCAGATGCTCGACGAGAACCCGATGCTGCGCAGCCTCTACTCCGAGGACGACGGGATAGGCGAAGTTCTCTGGCTCAAGAACGCGACGGCGACATTCAGCTCGATGGGCGGCGAGCCGCGCGTCGTGAAGTTCTAGCGAAATTTACGCAAATACGTAAAAAAGGGCGGAAGCGCGAAGCTCCGCCCTTTTTCGCGTATTCCGCGCCGCGCGCGGCTAGCCCATGATTTTTTTCAAATCTTCGTCGGGCGTTGTGACGGGCGCGACGTTGTAGTTCTCGACGAGGAAGTTCAGCACGTTCGGCGAGACGAAGGCCGGGAGCGACGGGCCGAGGAGTATGTTCTTTATGCCGAGGTGCAGCAGCGTGAGCAGAATGCAGACGGCCTTCTGCTCGTACCACGAGAGGACGAGCGTCAGCGGCAGGTCGTTGACTGTGCAGCCGAATGCCTCAGCGAGCGCCGAGGCGACTTTTATCGCGCCGTATGCGTCGTTGCACTGGCCCATGTCCATTATGCGCGGAAAGCCGCCTATCGTGCCGAGGTCGAGGTCGTTGAAGCGGTATTTGCCGCAGGCGAGAGTCAGCACGATCGTGTCGGCCGGCGTCTTTTTCACGAATTCCGTGTAGTAGCTGCGCCCCGGCTTCGCGCCGTCGCAGCCGCCGACGAGGAAGAAACGGCGCACCGCACCGCTCTTGACGGCCTCGACTATCTGCGCCGCGTTCGCGAGCACCGCGCCGTGGCCGAAGCCGGTCGCCGTCTCCGCACCGCCGTTGATTCCCGTGAACTTCCTATCCTCCGCCCAGCCGCCGAGCTCGAGCGCCTTTTCTATCACCGGCGTGAAATCCTTGTCCTCGCCGATATGCGCGGCGCCCGGGTACGATACGACCTCGGTCGTGAAAACTCTGTCCGCGTACGACGGCTTAGGCGGCATCAGGCAGTTCGTCGTGAAGAGCACCGGCGCGGGGATGCCGTCGAATTCCTTCTGCTGGTTCTGCCACGCGGTGCCGAAGTTGCCTTTGAGGTGCGCGTACTTCCTGAGCTCGGGATAGCCGTGCGCGGGCAGCATCTCGCCGTGAGTGTAGACGTTAACGCCGCGCCCCTCAGTCTGTTCAAGCAGCAGCTTGAGGTCGCGCAGGTCGTGCCCCGTCACGACGATGAACGGCCCCTTCTCCACCGTGAAGGTCACGCGCGCCGGCTGCGGCGTGCCGAAGCTCTCGGTGTTCGCGCGGTCGAGCAGCTCCATGCAGCGCAGGTTGATTTCTCCGACCTTCAGCACGAACGGCAGAAGCTCCTCCATCGTGTCAAACTTCGCGAGCGCGGCGAGGCCGTCGAAGAAGAATCCGTCCACCTCCGCGTCGCGATAGCCGAGCACCGCCGCGTGGTAGGCGTAGGCCGCCGTGCCGCGCAGACCGAAGAGTATCAGCGACTTCAGCGAGCGCACGTCCTCGCCGGCCTCCCATATCTTGCGCACGTCATAGGCGGGCGTCCCGCCGCCGAGCTTCGCGCGTTCGGCGCGCACACGCTCCGCGAGCTCCTTCACCGTCTCGCTGTTGAAATTCACGTTCGTCACCGTCGTGAAAAGCCCTTCGAGCATGAGCCGCGACAGCTCCTCGCGCGCCGCTCCCTTCGCCGCGAGCGCGAGCGAGATAAGCTCGCCCGTCAGTTCGTCCTGAAGCTCAGCCGTCTCCGCGGGCTTTCCGCAGACCCCCATGCTGCCCGTGCAGCCGCGGCATCCAGCCGTCTGCTCGCACTGAAAACAAAACATTTTTTTCTCCATAACAAACTCCTCCCCATCCGCGCTTCCGCGCCTAGTCCAGAATCTCCCCGTCGACCGCTACCGTGACGACGTTCCACGGCAGAAACTTGCCGCTCGCGTTCAGAGCACGCTTCACGGCGTCCTCTATGCCGCCGCAGCACGGGACCTCCATGCGCACGACCGTAACGCTCTTTATGTCGTTGTTTTTGATTATCTCCGCGAGCTTCTCCGCGTAGTCCACGCCGTCGAGCTTCGGACAGCCGGCGAGCGTCACGCGCCCCTTTATGAACCTCTCGTGAAAATCCGCGCGCGCGAAGGCCGTGCAGTCCGCCGCGACGAGCAGCTTCGCTCCGTCGAAATAGGGCGCGCGCAGCGGCGCGAGCTTTATCTGCACCGGCCACTGCGAAAGACGCGAAACTACGCCGCTCTCGCGCGGTGTGGGAACCTCAGAGGCTTCGCGCCGTATCTCGCGCGAGAACGTCCCCGGGCATCCGCACGGCAGCTTTCCGCCCGCCGCGCGCTTCGCAGCGACGTTCGCCTCCGCCGCGGCCTTGTCGTAGGGCGCGGCCTCGCGCTCTACGAAGCGTATCGCGCCCGCCGGGCAGGCCGGCAGGCAGTCGCCCAGCCCGTCGCAGTAGTCGTCGCGCGTGAGCCGCGCCTTTCCGTTTACCATAGCTATCGCGCCCTCGTGGCAGGCCTCGGCGCACGCGCCGCAGCCGTTACATTTTTCCTCGTCTATCTCTATTATCCTTCTTTTCAAATCTCATACCTCCGTGCGGCGATCTCCGCCGCTTTTTCACATTCAACCGAGTTTCCTTGATTCAACGGTGCAAGCATACTACAATGGGAAAGAGAAGTACGTCGCAAAAACAACGGACTGCGGAGGAACGATGAAAGAATATCTCGGCGTGATAAAAAATTCGCGGCTCTTCCGCGACATAAAGGAGGACGAAATCGAGGCGATGCTCGCGTGCCTCTCCGTCCGCACGCGCCTCTATGCGAAGAACGAATTCATCCTGCGCGCCGGAGAAAGCGCGCGCGCCATCGGCCTCGTCCTCTCAGGCAAGGTCCACATAATCAAGGAAGATTTCCTCGGCAACCGCAACATCATCGCCGAGGCCCGCGCGGGAGACATCTTCGCCGAAAGCTACGCCTGCGTCCCGGATGCGCCGCTCGAAGTGGGCGCCGCCGCCGCAGAACAGGCCGCGGTGATGTTCATGGACGTCAGCCGCGTCCTCACGGTCTGCGGCTCGGCCTGCGCGTTCCACGCGCGGCTCATGCGCAACCTGCTCGCCGTGCTCGCCGAGAAAAATCTGAAATTCAGCGAAAAGCTCACCTACATGACCCAGCGCTCCACGCGCATGAAACTCCTGTCGTACCTCTCCGCCGAATCCGTGCGCCGCGGCGCGCGCGAGTTCGAGATCCCCTTCGACCGCCAGCAGCTCGCCGACTACCTCTCGGTAGACCGCAGCGCGCTCTCCGGCGAGCTCTCGAAAATGCGCGCCGAAGGTCTGCTCGACTACCGCAAGAACAAATTCATCCTCGCGCCCGGAACGCACGCCGGAGAGTAAACGTCCGCACCTGCGGCGTCATAAAAATAAAAAATATGGAGCGCGTATCAAAGAGCGTTATATAATTATCGAAAAAGGAGATGAATGCGGCAATGTCAGAAAGACTGTCTCCGGAACAAATATCGGCGCGGCTTGCGCCGGTTTTTGAAAAACACGGCGTACGCAAGGCCGTACTCTTCGGTTCTTACGCAAAAGGTACGGCTACGGAGAAGAGCGACGTAGACATATTCGTCGACAGCGGACTGCGCGGACTGAAATTCACCGGGTTCCTGTACGACGTAGAGCAGGCCGCCGGAGTAAGGACGGACGTTTTAGACGCCGCGGACATAACATCCGGCTCCGCCGTCGAAAAAGAGATACGACGTACGGGCATCATCATCTATGCGAAATAAAATAATCATAGAGAAAATAGTCCGTCATGCGGACAGAATACTGGCTTACTGCCGCGGCGTAAGTTACGAAAAATTCTCGGCAGACGCCATGCTCAGTGACGCGTGCGTTTTCAACCTCGGACAGATAGGCGAGCTGGCGAACCAGCTTGACGATGATTTTACCCGTTCGCACCAGGAAATACCGTGGCGCAGCCTTTACGGCCTGCGCAACCGCATCGTCCACGACTACGACGGAGTCAACATGAACCTGATATGGACGATAATCGCCGAAGACCTGAAGCCGCTGCGCGACAACCTCAGTAAAATTCCTGAATAATCCCACAGACACACAAATGCCCGCTCTCAGGCGAGCTCTCGAAAATGCGCGCCGAAGGTCTGCTCGACTACCGCAAGAACAAATTCATCCTCGCGCCCGGAACGGGAGAAAAAAGCTGAAACCTCCGTGCGGTTGTATAATCTCATCGGACGGAGGTAAGGTAATGTATTCGACCGAAAAGACAGAGGAATGGTTCAGCGTGTACGTCGACTCCTTCCGCGTGGACGGCGCGCTCGAAAATATGCAAGAGCTGAAAAGAAAGCACAGTTGGCGCGTCTGCGGAATCGCCTGCGCGATAGCCGAGTCGCTCGAATGGAACGAGCCGCGCGACAGATGGCTCGCCCACGCGATAGGGCTGCTGCACGACACGGCGCGCTTCGAACAGTACCGCGACTACAAGACATTCGCGGACGCCGCGAGCTTCGACCACGGCGACCGCGGCGCGGAAATTTTGGCACGTGAGTTCGACTGGGAGGACGTGGAGGACGGCGACAGGGAAAAGCTGCTCGCGGCGGTGCGCTTCCACAACAAGATAGAAATACCGCCGAAAACACCGCTGGCGCAGTACCGCTGGTGCGCGCTCGCGCGCGACGCCGACAAGATAGACGTGTTCCGCATGGTACAGAGCCGCATAGACAACGGCACGATATACGACATGCTGCCGCGCCACAAAAAAGTCACGGGCCTCTCCCCCGCGCTCGTGGAAGAAGTCCGCGCCACGGGCCGCGGCTCCTACAAAAACGCGCGCTCGCTCCAGGACTACCGCCTGATCCAGCTCACGTGGGGCCTCGACCTCAACTTCCCCGTCTCCGCAGCGACGCTGCGCGAAGAGGGAATTTTCGCGCGCATCGCCGAGGATTTAGAGAAATACGAAATAAAAGACCTGACGGGCGAAATAATCAAGAAAATATACAATATGTAAAACGATACAAGAAAGCCGCGCAGGACCTAAACATACTATCTCTGCGCGGAGTATCGTTTTCCGACTGTGCCATGTCTATATGCTTCGAATCTGCGGCGCCGGCCGCACGAGATCAAAACGCCCAGATGAGCGGGATAAGTATTATCGTCACTACGGTCGTTATCAGCGTCAGGCTGATGTTGACCTTAAAGAAGTCAGTAAACTTGAAACCGCCGTACGTGTAGGCAAGGTTCGCCATGCCGCACGAAATCGGAGTAAGCAGAGACATAATTCCTCCCATGCAGAGCACGATGAGCATCGTCACCGGGTTTGCCTGTATTTCGTTCGCCAGCGATATTGCGATAGGAGCAAAAAGAGTTATCATTACGACGTTGCTCATGAATTGGGTCATAATGGTCGATACGATGAAAATAACGCTGCATATCACATAGGGATTTGTGGAACCGCCTATGACAGCGACTAATGCTTGCGCCATCATATCCGCCGCCCCCGTATTGGAAAGCGCGCTGGCAAGAGGCACACAGCCTCCCATCATTACAACTATGTTCCAGTCCATCGCTGTGTAAATTTCCCCGCGCTTATAAACTCCGAGGCAGGCTACCGCTACGGCTCCGATAACCGCGCATATATACGGCGTCAGACCAAGCTGTTTTGAGAAAATAATCCCAACGACTACAAGAAGCAAAACGGCGACTGAACCGACCTGCTTCCATTTCGGCGTATTTTCGTTAAAGGAGCGTGTCAGCGACGCTCCGCTGGCGCTCAACGGACGGTCTGGAATTATCTTATATCCCCAGAACCAGAGCCAGACCGCGTTTAGAATGAAGAGAGGAAGTCCTATTTTCGTAACCTCGAACATGCCGAATGTTCCGCCGACGCTTTCTATATATTCCGCGATTTTCAGAAACACAGACGAATCGCCGATCAGAGTTAAACGCCCGCCCGCCAAACTGCCGAGAAACGAAGCAAAAATAAGACGCGAAGCGCTTAATTCTTTTGCGTAAGTGTTGCACATACCTATGATTAAAGGGATAAGAACGCACATGCTCGCAGTATCGCTCATAACAGACGAAATAGCGCCCGTAATAAGATACATAGCCATTATCATTTCACGTTCCGTCTTCGCGTATTTCATGGCGAAACGTGCGACCTTATCACACACTCCTGATTCAAACAGCGCGCCTCCGACAACCATCATAGCGACGATCATGATAATAGTCGGACTCGCAAAACCTGAAATCGCCTCCTGAGGAGACACGATTCCGGCAAAGACAAGAATGACCGCCGTCAGCATAATGGTAAGATTGACAGGTATGAATTCGGTTATAAACGCAACCATGGCGACGCATAACAGAACAATGGTAAAAATTGCCGCAGTGCTCATATATAACTTCCTTTCCTTTAGTCTTTCAAAGGCCGGAAAAAGGAATGACAGTAAAAAAGGGAATTAAAAGAATCGATGGATGATATGACTGCCGGTATCCGGCCGTTTTTTGTAAATATACAAGGCGCGCCGCCCATACGCGGAAGTGCGGCGCGCCAGTCGTGTGTTTAAGGCTGAATCGAAATCCTGCGGATGTCGTAATATTCTTCGAGTGACCATTTGCCTCGGTCGCAGCCGAGTCCGCTCTGCTTGATGCCTATGTGCGGCATGTTCGGCCCGGCGCCCGGCTGATTGACCTGAAGCTCGCCGACTTCCACGTCTTCGATGCATCTGCCGATGACGCGCGAATCGTGAGTGAAAAGGTAGCCCGTCAGTCCGAGGTCGGTCTTGTTCGCCCGTTCGACTACTTCGTCCAGATCTTTGAACGTCAGCACCGAATAGATCGGGCCGAATATTTCCTGCTGGGTTATGGACATTTCGTCTGTCACGCCGTCGAGCACGGCGGGAACGAAGAATGCCCCGTTTTTCAGCTCGTCGGGCAGTTCGGGGATGTTTCCGCCGTAAAGGAGCTTCGCTCCTTCTTTCTGCGCCTCTTCGACGAGATGGATCATTCTGTCTCTCGTCTTGACGTTGATCATCGGCCCCATCGCGTTCGGCATGTCGCCGCTCCAGCCTACCTGCACCTTTTTGACGTAGCCGAGAAGTTTTTCGACAAATACGTCGTGTATGGATTCGTGAACGAATATGCGGTTGATGTTCGCGCAGCCCTGTCCGCTGATGCGAACTTTGCGGTCGGCGACGAATTTCGCCGTTTCTTCCAGATCGCAGTCCGGCATGATTATGCACGGGGCGTTGCCGCCGAGTTCCATGGAGAAGCGCTTGACGGAGGTCGAGGCGTTCTTCATGACTTCCACGCCGACGGACGACGAACCGATGACCGCCACCATCGCGGGGATTTTGCTCCGGCTCAGATGGTTGCCGATGACGCTCGCGCGTCCGGTGACGATGTTGACGACTCCTGCGGGCAGGCCGATCTTTTCGCAGAGTTCGCCGATTTTGAGGCTCGCGAGCGGAGTCTCCGTGCTCGGCTTGAGGACGCAGGTGCATCCGGAGGCCATCGACGGACACATTTTCAGGCCGACGTTGCTGACCGGCATGTTCCACGCGAGATGTCCGACGACCACGCCGACGGGGCGTTTCAGGACTACGTGGAAATTGCCGCGGCGTCCGCCGTATTCCGGGATGTCCGTGCCGTAGACGCGCTTAGCCTCTTCCGCGTAATATCCAAAGTAGCTGATGAAGGCGTTGAAGTCGTTCCCGGCCTCTTTGTAGGATTTGCCGCCCTCTTTCGCCATAAGGTCTATTATCACGTCTTTTTCGGCGAGGCAGGCATCTTTCAGCTTCATCATCCATCCTATGCGCTCGTTGAGGCTGAGGCGCGACCACGACGGGAACGCGGCCTGCGCCGCTTCGAGCGCTTCGTCGGCCTGTTCCGTGGACGCGGTCGATATCGTTTCGAGCAGCCCTCCAGTGGCCGGGCATGTCACGTCGAGTTTCTCGCCCGCTCCTTCAACGCATTTTCCGTTTATATACATTTTATACATCCAGATACTCCCCTTTCGTAAAAATACCTTTCCGTAACGGCGATTTTTCAAAAACGCGGATTTCTGTTTTTAATAGGCGTTTTTGTAAATCGCGATAAGGTCCTTGAGCGTGCCTTTGCACGGGTTGACGAAGAACGGTTTGCCCTGTATGCAGTCCTTCGCCATCTGCTCGAAGGCTTCCGGATCGACGCCCGCGTCTTTCAGGTTGCAGGGAAGCCCTATGTCGGCGCACATCTCTCGGATGGCCTCGCACGCGGCTTTCGCGGCCTGGACTTCGTTCATGTCTCTTGTGTCGACTCCCATTATTTCAGCGACTTTGGCGAATTTCGCGGGATTTCCGCGCCACGTGTATTTGACGACGTGCGGCAGCATCAGGGCGTTCGCCGTCCCGTGCGAGATGTGGAAGTGCGCGCTCAGCGGTTTCGCGAGTCCGTGTACAATGCCGAGGGCCGCCTGCGAAAGGCACATCCCTCCGAGCGTCGAGCCGATCAGCATGGCCTGCGCCGCCGTCTGATTTCCGGGGTTCGCTACGTACTGGCGTATGTTCGACGAAATCAGCCGCATTCCTTCGAGCGCCATAAAGTCGCTGAAAGCCCACGAGCCGTTCGTCGATATGTAGGCCTCGAAGCAGTGGGTGAAAGCGTCTATCCCGCAGCCTGCCGCGACGGAGGCGGGGACGGTCGCTATCATTTTCGCGTCAAGCACGGAGAATACCGGGACGTAGAAGGGGCTCTGCGCGCGGACTTTTTTGACGTTGTCAGTATCGTTGATGGCGATGTTCCAGCTCGATTCGCTTCCCGTCCCCGCCGTGGTCGGGATTGCGAAGCACGGAACCGGCGCGTTTTTGTATCTGTTGACTCCGGTGTAGTCGCCTTTGTAATCGAGAATGTGAGTTCCGGGGTTGGCGATGAGGATGGAGGCTGCTTTCGCGGAATCGAGAGAACTGCCGCCGCCGACGCCGAGGACGCAGTTAGCCCCGTCTTTTATCCCCTGTCCTCCTATGGCGTCCATCAGGTGGGCCGAGGGGTCGGCCTCGATTTTATCGAAGACGGAATATTCGAGTTCCGCGTTCTTGAGCGACTCGAACACTACGTCGAGCACGCCGAGTTTTACAAGGACCTCTTCGGTTACTACCAATACTTTCTTTCCGCCGCGTTTCTTTATCTCTTCGCCTATCGTGGCGGCGAGCCCTACGCCGCAGTTCAGACGACCCTGGTTGTGGAAGTGTCCCGGATTTGCGTTAAACATATAAAATCGCTCCTTTATATTAAGTGTATAGGTAAATCAGTCTGTCATAAGCCGCTGTGCCGAAATTATCTTACGCGCGTCGCCTCTATGACGCTCTCGTCTATTTCGAGGCCGAAGCCAGGCTTGTCCTGCATCGTTATCATTCCGGTCTTCGGGTCGTAATCCATCGGAAGCGGCGTGAGGTCCCATCTCAGCGGGTTGCGCTGGTCCTTCGCCCAGTCGGACTGCATATGCTCGAACATATAGCAGTCGTTAAAGGCCGCCGCGATGTGCAGCGTCGAAGCGAGGCATACGGCGGAGCAGCTTCCCGTGTGCGTGAGGTACTTGACGTTGTAGGCGTTGGCGAGCCCGTGGATTTTCAGCGCTTCGGTGACGCCTCCGCAGCGGCAGATGTTCGGCTGTATTATGTCGATTTTGCCGCGCGTGATGAGGTCTTTCATGCCCCAGCGGAGGAAGTGCGCCTCGCCTCCGGCGATGGGGACGCTCAGATTTTCGGAGAGCAGCCTGTAGCCGTCGTAGTCGTCGGGATGCACCGGCTCTTCAAACCAGCGGATGTTGCACTCTTCGAGCACGCGTCCGACGCGGAGCGCCGTCTTCGCGTCGTAGCCGCAGTTGGCGTCGCTGGTAAGCTCAATATCGTCGCCGACGACTTCGCGCACGGCGCGCACCGTCGCCATGTCGTTCTCGGGGACCTGCCCGATCTTTATCTTCATGGAGCGGAATCCCGCTTCCTTGAATTTCAGAGCCGTCTCTTTGACAACCTCAAGGCCGCGGAAACGTATCGACGAGGCGTAGGCCATGAAGGAAGGACGTCCGCCCGCTCCGAGCAGCTTGTAGACCGGCACGCCGAGCGCCTTTCCCTTGATGTCCCACAGCGCGCAGTCAATGCCGGACATCGCTTCGATGTAGAAGCCCTGATAATGTCCGCGGTTCATCATCGCGCCGAACATCAGATCCCATATGCGCTCAGTGTCGAACGGGTCTTTGCCTATGAGCAGCGGCGATATATATTCAACTATGTCGCGCGTGGCTGTCGGCGAGAAGCGGACCATGCATTCCCCCCAGCCGGTGACGCCTTCGTCCGTTTCGATTTTCACGAGAGTGGCGCGGTATTCCTTGAACACGAGATGCTCGAGCTCGCTCGCATACGGAATGCTTATCGGCGCCTTGATCGGGTTCTTTATCTCTTCGACACAGGTTATGGCTTCAACTTTGGTGATTTTCATAATACTCCCCCTAAGATTCTGAAATTCAATACGCTTATTTATTTTTGAAAAATCTGTAACTGACTGAGCATATATTAACCCTCTTAAAACGATAAGTAAAATAGAATTATATAAAGACTTACATTAGCTTTTAATAATATATCAACGCACAGCGCGGCTGCGCGCGGCAAACTTGTTTTTTCCAGCGGCATCAACTAAGATAAATGTTAGGAAGGTCGCGTTATTACAGAACAAAAAGGGGCGTGAACGCCGTGACTTTAAGGCATCTGCGTATTTTTGTGGAAGTCGTCAACTGCGGCAAGATGAGCGAGGCGGCGTCCAAGCTGTATATTTCGCAGTCGTCGATAAGCCAGACGATCGCTGAGTTGGAGAGCTACTATAATGTAAAGCTCTTTGACCGGCTGTCGAAAAGGCTTTTTCTGACTTCTTCCGGGCGAGAGCTTTACGAAATGGCTTCCAAGGTAATCCTCTCTTACGATGAGATGAACCAGTACATGACGCACATCACGGACAGGCAGGAGCTCAAGGTTGGCGCGACGTTCACGATAGGGGCGACCGTGATGACGCAGATATTGAAGCGGCTGAACGGCACGTGCCCGAACGTCACAACGAGGGTCGTCGTCGACAGAACTCCGGTTCTCGAAAGGCAGATCCTCCACGGCGAGCTAGACGCCGCGCTCGTCGAAGGCACGGTGAAGAGTCCAGACGTCGTAGTGCAGAAACTTATGCAGGACGAACTTTTTCTGGTCTGCTCGCCTGAACACCCGTTCGCCGGAAAAGAGCAGGTAGAGATAAAGGAGCTTGAAGGACAGGATTTTATTATGCGCGAGCCGCAGAGCAAGACGCGCAAAATTTTTGAAACTTATCTGGAGCGCGAGCACGTCGCCGTGGCCGAGAAATGGACCTGCAACAACCCCGAAACTATAAAGTCTGCGGTAATATCAGGCTACGGGCTGTCGGTGCTGTCGGAACGCTACGTAAGGCGCGAGCTGGAGAAGGGGACTATAAAGGCCGTGCCGGTCAGGGACATACATATGGTTCGTGATTTTTCACTCGTCTATCACAAAAGCAAGTATCGTTTCCCCGCTTTCGTCAATTTCGTAACGATTTGCAGTAATTTCAGCGAAATACAGTAAGGCGGGCCGCGCGCGGCCCCCGGATAAAATTCGAGCGGCCCGCGATTACCGGAGCCGCTCGACGCAGTTCAGCTGCGCTGTCGACGTTTTTACTGCGCTTCGAACATCTCCTTGCCGACGCCGCAGACCGGGCAGACCCAGCCGTCGGGGATGTCTTCGAAGGCGGTGCCGGCGGCTATGCCGGAATCGGGGTCGCCTATCTCGGGGTCGTAAACGTAACCGCAAACTGTGCAGACATATTTCTTCATGGGAACTTCTCTCCTTTTCGTTGCTTCGTTATGTGATGCGAAACTCCACGCGGTCATTATAACACGCTGAAATCATTTTGAAACTACGAAGAGTTCCGGCGCGAGTTCATCGGTCAGAAGCTCCGCGCCCTCCGACGTTATCAGATAGTCGTCCTCGAGCCTCATGCCGCGCGAGCCCTCGAAGTAGAGCCCAGGCTCTATCGTCACGACGTCGCCGGCCGCCAGCGCGTCGTCGCGGCGCGGAGAGAGCACCGGGGATTCGTGGACTTCGAGGCCGAAGCTGTGGCCCAGGCTGTGCGTGAAGAATTTTTCTTTTCCTTCCGCGGCGAATACGCGCGCCGCAGTTTCGTGCAGTTCTTTGCCGGAGGCTCCGGCTTTGAGCGCCGCGGCTCCTGCGTCGTGCGCGCGTTTGACGAGCGCGTGGAGCACTAGCGCTTCGTCCGTTGGCTCGCCTATCGAGAAGTTGCGCGTGATGTCGCAGAGGTAGCCGTTCCAGCGCGCGCCGTAGTCCACGGTGACGCATTCGCCGCGCTCCATCGGCTTGTCCGTCGCGCGTCCGTGCGGCATCGCGCCGCGAGCGCCGGAGGCGACTATCATGTCGAAGCCCGCGCCGCCGCCCGCCGCGCTTATGCGGTAGTTGAGCAGCGACTCGAATTCTTTTTCGGTCATGCCCGGGCGCGCGGCGTCGAGCGTTTCGAGGAAGGCGCGCGCGCCTATCGAGGCCGCGCGCTTGATGCAGGAAATCTCCTCCGCGTCCTTCCTGCGGCGCAGCCGCTCCATTATCGCGCCTCCGTCGCGCCACGTTCCGAGGCCGTCCGCTAGGCGCAGCCAGTTTTCGTGCGACGTTTTGCGCGCCTCGCATAAAATCTCCTCCGCGCCGTGCGCGCGCAGGCTTTCGCGCAGGTCTTCGGCGAGATTTTTTTTCTGTTCCTTCACGCAGTAGGGAGACTGGGTCCGTCCGGCCTCGGCGTAGCGCCCGTCGAGGAAGAGCTCCGGTTCCGCGTCGTCGTAGACGACGAGCGCGCCCGCCGTGCCGCGGAAGCCGCTGAGGTAGAAGAGGCTCTCCCAGTTGGAATCTTCGTCGTTGAGCACGACGTAGGCGCGCGCGCCCGCTTCGCGCATTTCCGCGCGCAGCCGCGCCGCGCGGCTCAGAATATATTCCGCGCTCATTCTTTTCCCATCTTCAGCAGACGCCAGAGCTCTTCGGCGGGCTCGGGCAGCTTTTCCGTGAGAGGGCCGCCCATGCGGCCGGCGACGACGGAGTCGAAGCCCGCGGCTTTGAGCGACGCCTGCGCCTCTTCCGCCTTGTCCGCGGGGACGACGGCGAGCAGGCTGCCGGAGGCTATGAGTTTGAGCGGGTCGAAGCCGAGGCGTTCCGCCGCGCGCTTCGTCAGCGGGTGTACCGGAAGCGCGTCGCGCCAAAGTTCGGCGCTGCGTCCGCAGAGCTGCGAAATTTCGTCGAGGCCGCCGAGGAAGCCGCCCTCCGTCGGGTCGTGCATGAATTTCGCGTATTGCCGCACGGCGCGCGACTCGGCGAGCACCGAGGTCATGTCCGCCCACGAGACTATTTCCGCGATTTCCTCCGGCGTCATGAAGGGTTCGAGAAGCTCGGGCCTGTCGAGCGCGAGTATCGACATTCCCTCAATGCCGATGTGTTTCGTTACGATGAGCATGTCGCCTTCGGATATGTCGGTCGCGCGCATGACTTTGTCCGCCGTGCCGATGAGCGCGCCCATGATTACGGGACGGTCGTAGCGGTCGTTGAACTCGGTGTGGCCTCCCGCGACTGCGATGCCCTGAGCTTTGCATTCCTCGTCGATCTCGCTCATTATGCGGCGCGCGCCCTCTTCGCCGAATCTCGGCGGCAGTATGAGCGTGACGGCGAGATATGCGGGGTCGCCGCCTTTCGACGCGATGTCGTTTGAATTTATCCTGACAAGAAGTTTTCCCGCGCCGCTGTCCGCGCCGACTATCGGGTCGGACGAGAAGACGAGATATTTTCCTTCGGGCCAGCGTATGACCGAGGCGTCCTCGCCTACGCCGGGGCCGATGAGCACCTCGGGCCTGCGCGCGCCAACGTAGGAGAGCACGCTGCGTTTGAGCGCCTCGGGCGGCAGCTTGCCGGCGGGGAGTTTGTTTTCTTCCGCCATTTTTTATTTCACCTCTGTGACCGCGGCGTCTCTCATCGAGAAGAGGCAGCCGCAGTAATTCTGTCTGTATAGTCCGAGCCTTCTGCTCTCGGCGACGGAGCGTTTGAAGCCGTCGTTCTTGCGCCAGACGCGCTCGACCCATTCGAGGCCGCGCGCCGCGGCGGCCTGCGCGCCTATTGCGTTGATGAGTTTCGCGTCCTTGTGCGGGCTTATCGTGAGAGTCGTGCACAGGTGCGAGAAGCCGTTTTCGCGCGCGTAGTCCGCCGCGGCCTCTAGCTGCACGCGGAAGCATACGGCGCACCTCGCGCCGCGCTCCGGCTCATCTTCGAGACCGCGCACAGCGGAGAACCATCCTTCCGTATCATACGCTGGCAGTACGAGCTCGCCGCGCGTCTCCGCCGCGAGCATCCGCACGGCTTCGAGCCTGCGTTCGTACTCGGCGGCGGGGTGGATGTTGCCTCCGTAGAAATATCCCGCCGTCTCGTACTCTTCCGATATGAGCTCTGGCCACGGCACGGTCGCGTCGGGCGCGCAGCAGATGTGGAGCAGAAGGCGTTTTTTACTCAACAGGCTCTTTTTCTTCCTTTTGCTCCGCTTCTCCGCTTTCCGGCGCTTCCTCGTGAGCGTCGGCGTTTTCCGCACGTTCGCCAGCTTCAGCCGCGTTTTCCTCCGGCTCCTCGATTTCAGGAAGCGGCAGCGTCTTGACGCCGAAGATGAGATAGCCGGTGTGCCCTATCATCATATCCTCAGGGCGTATGCGGTTCGGCTCGGTCTTGAAGTAGCGCAGCATTATCTCGACGACCTGCACGTCGGCGAAGTTGAACTCATTCAGCGCGCGCAGCGTCTCGGAAATCTGGTTCGTCGTCGGCACGAGTATGCCGAGATGGCAGCCAGGCGCGAGCGCCTCGTAGGCCTTGTCGATGTATTCCCACGGCGCTGGCACGTCGAGGAACACCGCGTCCGCGTTGCGTTCCTTGAAGCCTTCGTCGAGCGAGCGCACGTTGAATTCTATGCGGTGCGCGACGCCCCACTTCTCGGCGTTCTTCCGCGCGAGCGCGGAAAATTCCTCGCGGCGGTCGTAGGTGCAGACCTTGCCGGTGTCGCCGACAAAGTGCGCGAAGGTGCAGCAGAGGCTGCCCGAGCCGGTGCCGCACTCGACGACTGTGCAGCCGGGATATATGTTCAGATGTTCGAGTATGAAGCCGGATTCTTTGGGGAAAACTATCTGCGTCTGGCGCTTGAGGCGGCGCGTGTACTCGCCGAGCGTCGGGCGCAGCAGGTAGTAGACCTGCCCCTTCGGCGTGCGGATGCCCTCGCCGTAGTCGTGCTCCATTATCTCGGAGTGCTTTATCTGCCCGAAGTGCGTCCCCTGCGACTGCCCCGGCTGTACCTTGATGAGGAAGCTGTCGCCTTTTTTCGGGTTCCAGATAAAGACGAGGTCGCCTTCTTTAATCATTGAGAAGTTCCTTCGCCGCGGCGGCTATGCCCTCCGCACAGAGCCCCATCTCGGCGAGCACCTCGGGGCTCGGGCCGGAGCAGCCGTAGCGCGTCACGCCGAGGTTCTTTATTTTTACGGCCTTTCCGGCGCGCGCGAAGGCGAGCGCGGCTATGGCGCCGATGCCGGTCTCGGCGTGGTGGTCCTCCGCCGTCAGCAGCGGCATATCGCCTACGAGCTCGAATAGTTTTTCCGTATCCATCGAGAGCGGCGTCGCGCAGTGCAGCACCTTCGCGCTGACGCCATCTTTCGCAAGCGCCTCCGCGGCTTCGACGGCGCGGCCAGCGAGGTGCCCCATCGTGAGTATCGTCACGTCCGTCCCGTCGCGCAGCACGTCTATCGCGCCGTCGCGGAATTCGTAGTCTCCGCCGAAGAACGGCGTCCCGTCTTCTTTAAGCACTACGGGCAGCACGCTGCGCCCCATCGCGAGGCAGATGTTGCCGGGCTGCGTCAGCATCCAGCGCGTAGCCCTGTCGGTCTGGTTCGGGTCGGCGGGCACGACGACGCGCCAGCCGAAGGTGTTGCGGAACAGGCCGACGTAGTCGATGCACTGGTGAGTCATGCCGTCCTCGCCGACGTCGAGGCCGCTGTGGGTCAGCACCGTCTTGATTCCCGCGCGGTTGATGTCGTTGAGGCGCTGCTGGTTGTAGACCTCGTCGCTTCCGAATACGCCGAAGTCGGCCCACACCGCTACGACTCCCGCCGCCGACGCAGCGCCCGCCGCCGTCGCGGTCGTGTGCTCCTGTATGCCCGCCTCGACGAAATTATCGGGGCAGACCTTGGCGAAGCTGTCGACCTTGACGGAGCCCGCGAGGTCGCAGTCGAAGACGAGCACAGGCGTCGCGCCCTCTTTCTTGTAGTTCAGCTCGCCTACCTCCGCGAGCGCCTTGCCGAAGGCTCCGCGGTTGTCCTTCTTGTCGTCCTTCGTGTATGTGTGCGGCGTCCCCGTGTCGAGCGATGCGGGCTCGTGCTTCACGCTGCGCCCTTTCGGCAGCGGCCCCTTGCGCGCTTCAAGCGCCGCGTTGAAAATCTCCATGCTCCCGCCGAGTTCCATGAGCGCGGTTTCGAGCTTGTCGCCAGAGGCAGGCTTCCCGTGGTAGTCGGGGATCCCCTCCATGAAGGAGACGCCCTTGCCCATCACGGTGTGGCAGAGGATGACGGTCGGGACTTCGGAGGCCGCGGCCGTTTTCATCGCTTTGTAGAGCTCCGCGTAGTCGTGGCCGCAGCACTCGATTATCTTCCAGCCGTCGGCGGCCCAAAGCGCGCGGAGGTCGACCGGCATGACGTCGCCGAGATGGCCGCTTATCTGAATGTCGTTCCAGTCTACGAGCGCGGTGAGGCTCGTGAGCTTTTCCTTGACGGTGATGCGGCGCGCCTCGGCTATCTGCCCTTTTACCTGTTCGCCGTCGCCCATGACGACCCACGTGCGCGCCTTCGAGCCGCGAGCGCGAGCCGCGAGAGCGAAACCGACGCCGGCGGAGAGTCCCTGCCCGAGGTTGCCAGTTCCCCAGTCCACTCCGGGAACGTCGCGCTCGACGTGTCCCTGGTACGGGCTGCCCGTGCGGCGGAAATTCGCCGCCATCTCCTTCGCGTCGAAGAAACCGTACTCGGCGAGCGCCGCGTAGAAGCCTGCGGAGGTGTGTCCGTGGCTCACGACGATGCGGTCGCGCTCCGGCGAGTCCGCAAGCTCGGGCGAGACGTTCGCCGCGCCGAGCAGCGTCATATATATATCCATCGAGGACAGAGCGCCGGCCGGATGTCCGCTCTTCGCGGCAGACGTCGCGACGACGGCCCACATGCGCGCGCGCCGCGCCGCTTCCGCAAGTTTCGCAGCGCCTTCCGCGCTTATGCTTTCGGCCTGAAAGTTGCGTATCTCTTCAGCGATATTCATTTTATAGAAAACTCCTCTCCCCGTTGCGGGAATTGTGTGAACACACTTAGCTTTATTCTACTACCAAAAGAGACCGCTGTGTTGTAATTTTTTCGGCGGCGGCGCGTCGCGCGCGTGTTGACAAAGGCGCGCGCGGGTGTTCTAATAAACGCGAGCAAGCGGGGGAGCCCGGAGGACGGGCTGAGAGGAAGCGGACGCTTCGACCCTTCGACCTGATGCGGGTAATGCCGCCGTAGGAAGATTCGGCTGTTTGAAGTCTTTTAGCGGGAAGCGTCCGTGTCGGCGCTTCCCGCTATTTTTATGAAAGAGAGTGAACGCTGCATGACTTACGTAACGCAGATGGAAGCCGCGAGAAATTCGGTAATCACGAAAGAGATGGAGGCCGCCGCCGCGAAGGAGGGAATCGCGCCCGCGGAGCTGATGCGCCAGATGGCGGAGGGACGCGCGATAATCCCGTGCAACAAGCGCCACGCCTGCATATCGCCGAGCGCCGTAGGCGCGGCTCTGAAAACTAAGATAAACGTCAATCTCGGCACATCGCGCGACATGACCGACATGGAGATGGAGTTCGAGAAGGTCAAGAGCGCCGTCGATATGGGCGCGGAGGCGATAATGGACCTCAGCTCATTCGGCGACACGCGCAAGTTCCGCCGCTACCTCACGGAGAACTGTCCCGCGATGATCGGCACCGTACCGATATACGACGCGGTCGTCTACTACCACAAGCCGCTCGCGCAGATAACGACCGACGAATGGATAGACATAGTGCGGATGCACGCGGAGGACGGCGTGGACTTCATGACGATACACTGCGGCATGAACCGCGACAACGCGGCGAAGTTCAAGCGCAACAAGCGCCTCACTAACATCGTCTCGCGCGGCGGCTCGATAATGTTCGCGTGGATGGAGATGACGGGGAAAGAAAATCCGTTCTTCGAGCGCTTCGACGAGATTCTCGAAATCTGCCGCGAGTACGACGTGACGCTGAGCCTCGGCGACGCCTGCCGCCCGGGCTGCCTCGCCGACGCGACCGACGCGCCGCAGATAGGCGAGCTCATCACGCTCGGCGAGCTGACGAAACGGGCGTGGGCGCGCGACGTGCAGATAATGATAGAAGGCCCGGGCCACATGCCGCTCAACCAGATAGCGGCGAACATGGAAATCGAAAAGACTCTCTGCCACGGCGCGCCGTTCTACGTTCTCGGCCCGATAGTCACCGACGTCGCGCCGGGCTACGACCACATCACCTCGGCGATAGGCGGCGCGATAGCGGCCTCGCACGGCGCGGCCTTCCTCTGCTACGTGACGCCGGCCGAGCATCTGCGCCTGCCCGACGTGAACGACGTCAAAGAAGGGATAATCGCCGCGCGCATAGCCGCGCACGCCGCCGACATAGCGAAGGGCGTGCCGGGCGCGGCCGAGTGGGACTATAAGATGAGCGAAGCGCGCAAGCGCCTCGACTGGGAGGGAATGTTCGCCCTCGCGATGGACCCCGAGAAGGCGCGCCGCTACCGCGCCGAGTCGAAGCCGGAGAAGGAAGACACGTGCAGCATGTGCGGCAACTTCTGCGCAGTGAAGAACACGAACAGGATACTCGACGGCGAGATAGTCTCAATATTCGACGAATAAGGGGCCGCGCGCCCGCCGCGCGAAGGAAAGGCAAAAAACGCTCCCGCCACGCGCGGGAGCGTTTTCGTATGGATCGTGGAAAATTTCGGAACGCGGCGCGGCGGCGTGAATTACGCGCACCGCCGCCGGACGCTCGCCGTAGCGGCGCGCGAAGCAGGAACACGGCAAAACGCCGAAGGCTCCGGCGCTTGAGACGGAAAGGGTGAAGCCCGCAGACTTCTACGAAATCCGCGCCGCGCGCGCAAAACGCGAAGGCTTCGCCAGCGCGGCGGCGCTTCCGTAAAGTTATGAAGATTTTCCGAATCCGCGGAAATCATGCGCGCGCCCAGCAGACGACCGCGGCCCGCAGGAATTTTCAGAATCGGCAAAAGTTACGCGCGCTTTGCGGCGTTTTCCAAAAACACCGGACTTTGCGTAGATCAGAGGACATTGATATTTTTTATTTCTTCTTCGCGTTCGCGAGATACCACGGGAACTTCTCCGCCATGCCGGGGCGGCGCGGGATTCCCTTCTGCTCAGCGCCGGTCTTGTCCCAGACGACGACGCAACGGGCCATATCCTCGAGCTCGTAGCGCACGAGGCGCGGCTCGGAGAGGCCGAGCGTCTTCCATTTGCCGGCGGCCGGCGCTAGTTCTTCCGCCGCCTTCGGCCCTTTGAAGGCGAGCAGCCTTCCGCCGCGCTTCACGAACGGCGTGAGATATTCCGCGAGCACGCCCGCGGCGCACACGGCGCGCGCCGCAGCCGCGTCGAACTTTCCGGCCTGCTTTTTCGCGTAGTCTTCGGAGCGGGCGCAGACGACTGTGATGTTGGCAAGCCCCATAGCGAGCGCCATCTTCTCGACGAGCGCGCACTTTCGCGTGATGCTGTCGAGCAGCGTCACATTCAGCCCGGGCCTGCACACGGCCCAGACTATTCCCGGAAGGCCGCCGCCCGTGCCGACGTCTATGACCGCGCCGCGCTGCGGCAGCAGCGGCACTACGGACGCGCAGTCGGCTACGTGCGCGCGCCAGAGCGTCTCTTCGTCGGACGGCCCCGTGAGCCGCGCCAGCTCGTTCGCTTTTGCAAGCAGCGATACGTATCGCCGAAGCCGCTCCTCGTTCTCGTCAAGGATTTTTTTTATCTCCGCCGCGTTGATGCTTTCGCCCATGCGCGCGCCTCCTTTGTATTTTTCAAAACGCATATTCTCTAAGAACGGCGCCATTGTATAATAATAGCACGACCGGCAGCGATGGGAGGCTGATCCATGAACACTTTTGAGAACGGCTCGAAGTCTAAGAACGGAAGGCTGAGCGTTATAGAGCTCAGCGGCACGTGGCGCGAGATGGGGCGCCAGTACGGCGCGCTGATGGCGGAGGAGCTCCGCCACATTTATGAAAAGGGAGTCGGCCGCCTGCTCGCCGAGGCTGAGAACGCGGAGGAGCACGCGCTGTCCGCCGCGAAGTTCTTCGCGAATTATCCCTATAAATTCAAGTCTCTGATGCGGGGCATGAGCGAGACCTCGGGGCTTACGCTCGACGAGCTGAAGCTGGTCAACGCGATAGAGGTCATAGCGGCGCAGTCGCTAGCGCCGCAGCAGTGCACCGGCATCGCGGCGTGGGGCGACTACTCGGACGGTCCGCTCGTATACGGGCGCAACTACGATTACCTGCCGTGGTTCCGCGAGCTCGCGGACGACCTGACGCTCGCCTGTTTCCACCCTGGAGACGGCTCTCTCTCCGTCGCGACGATCGGCTACGCGGGCGAGATATACGCGGTGAACGGCATGAACGAGAAGGGAATCTTCCTCGAGCTCAACAACGGTATGCCGTCGGGCGGCGCTCTGTGGTACGACAGCCGCGTCCCGGCGGTCGTCGAGCTTTTCAGCTTTCTGCTCGAGGCTTCGACGCTCGACGAGATAGAGAGTTTCTTCAAGACTACGAAGGCGAACTTCGCCTACATCGTCGGCGTCGCGGACGGGCAGACGGCGCGCTGCTTCGAGTGGCCCGTCTTCGAGGTCAAGCGCCGCGAGTCGCATTCGCGCCTCGGCCTTACGGTGCTGACGAACCACTTCACGGAGTTCTCGTGGGGGCTTCCGCGCCCCGACGACAAACGTTTCTGGATGACGCGCACGCGCCGCCAGAACCTTCTGACGCTCGCGAAGCACTTCAAGGGCTCGATAAACGACAAGGTGATGAAGGACATCATGGACACGCGCATCGAGGACCTCGGCGCGACGACGGACATGACGCTCTATCAGCTCGTCGCGGTGCCGGAACGCTACGAAATGTGGTTCAAGATGCCCGGCGTGCAGGACTGGAGCCTGGTCGATATGCGCGCTCTGCTGAAGCCGCGCGAGGAGTAAACCATGGGCCAGTATTACGTCGTCTTCGACTGCGGCACGATGGGGACGAAGACGGCTATATATTCGCTCGACGCGGAACGCGTCGCCGAGGCTTACCGCGAGAATAAAATTTCATACCCGAAGCCCGGCTGGGCCGAGATGGACGCGAACGGCTTCGTGGAGAACGTCCGCGAGGGCGTCCGCGAATGCGTATCGAAGTCCGGCGTGAATCCCGCGGAGATACGCGCGATAACGGCGAGCGGGATAATCTGCGGCATAGTCGGCATCGACGAAGAATGGCGTCCCGTCACTCCGTTCGTCTCCTACCTCGACAACCGTGCCGCCGGCGAGGCCGCCTACGTGCGCGCGCACGCTAAGCCAGTATGGGTAAAGGAGAGCGCGAACGCCATCGTGGACGAGTTCATGCCGCCGCTGATACTTCGATGGTTCCTCAATCACTACGAGGGCTTCCGCGAACGCGCGGTGAAGGTCGTAAACAACGGCCCGTTCGTCCTCGGCGCCCTCGCGGGGCTGCGCGCCGGCGAGGCGTTTCTCGACTGGGCGACGATGTCGGGCTGGCTCATCGGCTACGACGCGCGCGAGCGCAAGTGGTCGCGCCGTCAGATGGACGAGCTCGGCATACCGATGGAGATACTTCCGCAGATAGTGAAGCCGTGGCACATCGTCGGCTTCCTGTCGCCCGAGGAGGCCTCTAAGATGGGGCTGCGCGCCGGGATACCGATAGCCGCGGGCGCTGGCGACACGATGCAGTCCGCTCTCGCATCGGGGCTGCTGGAGCCGGGGCTCGCGGCGGACGTGGCGGGCACGGCATCGATATTCGCCGTCGCCGTGGACGGCCCGGACGAGCGCATAACGAACGCTCCGGGCATGATGTTCGCGACGGGGACGCTCGAGGATTCCTATTTCTACTGGAGCATGATACGCGCCGGCGGCCTTTCGCTGCGCTGGTTCCGCGACCGCGTCGCGGGGCGCGCCGGAGATCCGCTCTTTTACGCAGAGATGGACGGGCTCGCGGCGAACGTTCCGGCCGGGGCCAACGGCCTGCTCTTCTATCCGTATCTGCAGGGCGCAGGGCCGGACACGCCGGGAGCCTGCGGAGTATTCGCCGGGTTATTCGGCTCTGCGGACCGCGCCTCCATGTGGCGCGCGATACTCGAGGCGATAGCCTTCGAATACGCGCAGATGATAAAGATCTACCGCGAGTGCGGAATGCCGCTCGACGAGATAATCGGCACCGAGGGCGGCAGCAAGAGCCCGCTCTGGACGCAGATAAAGGCCGACATACTGCGCGGCGCGTACAACATACCGGCGCGCAGCGAGGGCGGCCTCATGGCGGACGCCGCGGTCGCGGCCTACTCCGTAGGCGACATCGGCGACATCAAGGAAACCATGCGCGAGTGGATAACCTTCCGCGGACGCTTCGAGCCCGACGCGAAGGACGCGGCGAAGTACGAAAAAATATTCGCCGAGCGCCAAAAGCTGCTGGCCGGCCCGATGCGCGAGGTGTTCAAAGCGATGGGCAGGATAAGGAACATATGACGAAAGCGGCGAGTCCGCAGAAAATCAGAAAACTACGCGCGCCGCTCCCATAGGGGACGACGCGCGCATATTATGAGGACATGACGAATATACTTTCAGGCAAAAAATTTTCGATACACATACAGGGCTGCCGCACGAACCAGTACGAGGGCGAGGCGATTGCCGCGGCCCTCGAGGCGCACGGCGCGCGGCGCGACGACGAAGCCCCGGACATAATAGTGATAGTAACCTGCGCGATAACGGCGGTCGCGGAGCGCAAGTGCCGCAAGCTAATACGCCGCGCGCGGCGCGAACATCCAAACGCAGTGACAGCCGCCTGCGGCTGCAGCTCGCAGAAAATATCCGAAAGCGAAGCGGCGGAGCTGGGCCTCGACATAACGATAGGCAACAGGGAAAAGCATCTGCTGCCGCACATGATAGTCGAACGGCTAGCGGGCGCGCGGGATATCTATAAAATCAACGAAAACATCATGACCGACGCGAGCTGGGATTCGCTCTCGCTAGACAGGCCGAGGCTCCACACGCGCGCGTTCCTCAAGGTGCAGGACGGCTGCGCGCATTTCTGCTCCTACTGCATAGTCCCTTTCGTGCGCGGCAGGCCGGTTTCGCGCCCGATGGACGAGGCCGTAGACGAGGCGCGGCGCATAACGGAGTCCGGCTGCCCCGAAATCGTGCTGACCGGCATACATCTTGGGCTTTACGAAAATCTGCCGGAGCTGGTGCGGCGCATAGGCGCTCTGCCGGAATTGAAGCGGCTGCGCTTCGGCTCGATAGAGCCGTTTGCAGTGGACGAAGCTCTGCTTTCCGCGCTCGCGGAGACGCCGGCCTTCTGCGAGCATCTGCACATGCCGCTCCAGTCCGGCGACGACGGAGTGCTCGCCTCCATGCGGCGCGGCTACACGGCCGCGGAGTTCGCAAAAATAGCGGAACGCGCGCGCGCCGCGCTCGGCGACTCGCTGCACATAAGCACCGACCTGATGGTCGGCTTCCCTGCGGAGGACGGTGCGGCCTTCCGACGCAGCCTCGACTTCGTGAAGAGCGTGGGCTTCGGCAAAGTCCACGTCTTCCCCTACTCGCCGCGCAGCGGCACGACGGCCGCTTCGATGACGCCCGTTCCAGACGCCGTTATGAAAGAACGGACGGCGGAGGCTCTCGAGACGGCGGCGGAGCTTCACGAAAAATTCTGCTCGCGCTGGCTCGGGCGCGAAATAACGATCCTGACCGAGGAGATAAAGGACGGAGCGGCGCGCGGCCTCACGCGCAACTACATACGCGCGGAGGCCCCCGCGCGCGGCGCGGGCGTGAACGAGGAGCTTTCGCTCACGCCCGCGGGATACCGCGCGGAGACGCTCTTCGCGGCGGAGACGCCGAATGCCGGCTTCTCCGAGGAAATTTCCGTAATTTGACCTGCCGGAGGTGATTTTCATGGAAGTGTCTAAAATTCTCGCCGAATACGACGCGATGCTCGCCGCGGGACGGCGGCGCGAGGCGGGAGAATTTCTGTCCGAGGCCGCCGACGTCGCGGCGCGCGAGGACGACGCAGTCTCCGAGGCGTCGCTGCGCGGCGAGCTGACGGGCTATTGGCGCGTATTCGGCGAGCCGGAAAAGAGCTTCGCTTCGGCGGAGCGGGCGCTCTTTCTGCTCGAATCGCGCGGCCTCGGCGAAAGCGCCGCGTACGCGACCGCACTCCTGAACTACGCGACTGCGAAAACGGCCTTCCGCATGACGGACGAGGCGCTCGCGCTTTACGGGCGCGTCGCTGAAATTTACGAAAAAACCGTAGCGCCCGGCGACTACCGATTCGCGAGCCTCTACAACAACATGGCGCAGGCGCTGATGCGCGCGGGGCGCGCGTCGGAGGCGCTGGGATATTTCGAGCGATCACTCGCGCTGCTCTCGCCGCCGGAAGACGCCGCGGAAATCGCGACCTGCCGCACGAACATGGCCTACTGCCTGACGGCGGAAAAGAAACTCGACGAGGCGGAGCGTTCGCTCGCGCTCGCCGAAGAGATATATTCCGCGCTGCCTGACGACCCTCACTTGGCGAGCGCGCTGTCGTGCCGCGGACAGCTTTCGTACATACGCGGCGAATACGCGCGCGCGGCCGAATATTTCGCGAAAAGCGCCGAAACGGTAGAACGTTTCTTCGGGCGTACCGCGAACTACGCCGCGGCCTGCCGGAGCTGCGCAAAGTCGTTCGAGGCCGCCGGCATGGCGGACGAGGCGGCTAAGTACCGCGCGCTCGCGGACGCCGCGCGAGGCGCGAGGTGACGGCGCGATGAAGGGGCTCGAACTCTGCCGTGAATTTTACGCCAGATGCGCTCGCGATGCGATAAAGGCGCGCTTCGGCGAACGCGCCGGACGAATAGCCGCGGGACTCGCGGGCGAGGGCTCGGAATGCCTCGGCTTCGACGACGAAATTTCGCGCGACCATGATTTCGGCCCAGGCTTCTGCCTCTGGCTGAGCGACGAGGATTTCGCTGAGTTCGGCGCGGAGCTGCGGAGCTTCTACGACGGCCTGCCGGCCGAGTTTATGGGCTTCCGCCGAAACTCCACGCCGCAGGGCGCGGCCCGCGTCGGCGTCATGCGCATAGGCGATTTCTACGCGCGTTTCACGGGCTCGCGCGGAATCCCCGAAAGCGAGGCCGCGTGGCTGCGTATCCCGGAGCATGCGCTCGCGGCCGCGACGAGCGGCGTGGTCTTCGACGACCCGCCGGGCGAGTTCAGCCGTATCAGGTCGGCGCTGCTTCCCTGTTACCCAGAGGAAGTGCGGCTCAAAAAGCTCGCGGCGCGCCTCTTCACGATGGCGCAGGCCGGGCAGTACAATTACCCGCGCATGACAAAGCGCGGCGACGCCGCGGCGGCTTCGTTCGCGCTCGCGGAGTTCGCGAAGGCGGCCTTCTCCGCGCTGCATCTGCTCAACCGCCGCTACGCGCCATACTACAAGTGGCTCTCGCGCAGCGCGCAGGAACTTCCGAAATTGTCCGAATCGGCACGCGAGACGGCGGCGCTCTTCGAGCCAGGCGCGGATCGCGAAAATCTTATAGAATCTGTATGCGCGCGCGTGCGCCGCGAACTCCGCGAAGAGGGGCTCTCGTCGTCCGACGACCCGTTCCTCGTCGCGCAGGCGGTCGAGACGACGCGGCGCATAAAAAGCGAATACCTGCGGAAACTCAGCGTAACGGTGGGATGACGATGAAAGAACTGATAAAAGAGATAATCGCGCTCGAATGGGCGTTCTTCGACAAGGTGCAGAACGAAGGCGGACGCGCGGACTGCCAGGACGACTTCCGGACGTTCGAGATAATGCGCGGCAGCCAGTACGAGGCGTGGGACGAAGCGACGCTCGAAAGCTGGCGCGACGACCTCGAGGCGGCGAAGGCCGAAGGGCGCAACCCGCTCGCGGAGAAATACGGCTACATGATGATCATAGACGCGCCGGAGGAAAACCGCGCGCTCGCCGCGATGCTGCCGCCCGTCTCCGAAGAAAAGAAAAATCTCGCGCGGGAGATAACGAAACGGCTCGCGCCGCAGAACGCTGCCTTCGCCGCCCGTTACCCTCTTCTCGCCGCTCACGCGCGCCCGCTCAGCGGAGCGGGCGGCGAGTGTACGTCGATAGAGACCTATCAGACGGGCGAGCTCTGGACATATTCAGAGCGCACGCTACGGCTGCTCGCCGCGCGAGTGTCGGAGCTCGAAGCGCGCGGCGAGAGCTACGCGGAGCTCGTCATAGAAAACGGCCTCAAACGCCGCGGCTTCGCAGGACTCGCGCACGCGGAAGAAATTCTTAGAACGCGGCGGGCCGGCGATTAAAATAAAATATATTGCACACGATTATTTATTGACAAAACATCGCTGTAACCCCCATAATATGCAGATGTAATATTCGCAGAGATAGACATCGGGCGGATACGCCAAACATTTCGCTTAGGTGTTGATCCCCAGCTGAACGAAAGGGGGGAATGTTGATGACCACCGTAACTAGACGCGACAATGAGTCGATAGAAGATGCCCTCAAGCGTTTTAAAAGAGAGATCCGGAAGGTGGGCGTGCTTCGCGAAGCAAAGAAGCATGAACATTACGAAAAACCCAGCGAAATCAAAAAACGTAAGAAGGCCGAGATGGCACGAAACAGAGGCAGGAGGTCCGATTACTAATGTCCGGACTTGCGGCTAGAGTACAGAGCGACCTTGTCGCCGCTATGAAACATAAAGACGAGCTGACCCTTTCGGTGCTCCGTATGCTCAAATCCTCGATACAGCTCATGCAGGTCGAGAAGGGCAAGGATCACGAGCTGACGGACGACGACGTTCTTGTTCTCGTGCGCCGCCTCATCAAGCAGCGCGTCGAAGCCGCCGAGATGTACAAGAGCGGCGGGGCGAACGACCGCGCCGAGCGTGAGCTCGACGAGGCGAAGATACTCGAGGCCTATCAGCCCGCGCAGATGTCCGACGGCGAGATCGCGCAGCTTGTCGCGAAAATCGCCGGAGAACTCGGGGCCAAGGGGCCGAAGGATATGGGCAAGGTGATGGGAAAAGTCATGGCGGCAGTCAAAGGCCAGGCCGACGGCAACAGAGTCAGGGCCGCCGTACAGAATTACCTCGCCGGACTCGCCCAGTAAAAATTTCATAGCGATCTATTCGAACGACGAAGTGCCGGAGAGTTCCAACGCTCCGGCGCTTTTTCTATATCCGCGCCCGCGCGCAGCGGAGCGCACAAGGAGAGAAAAGCATGAAAACTTACAAAATACCGCTCGTCCCCGGGCCGACGTCGGTTCCGGCGGAATACCGCGAAGCCTACATGACCGACTACGGAAGCACCGACCTCGAGGAAGAATTTTTCGAGCTTCTCGAGGAGAACCAGAACCTTCTCAAAAAGATGCTCCACACGGAAAACGACGTGATTATAGGTTCCGGCGAAGGGATGCTCGCTCTGTGGGGCGCGATGAAGAGCGTCATAAAGCCAGGGGACAAAGTGCTAGCCGTCTCGAACGGCATATTCGGACACGGCTTCGGCAAGATGGCTGAGGCGATGGGGGCGCGCGCCGAATATCTGGAAGCGTCCGACGGCGCGTTCGTGAGCGCCGAAGCTCTGCGCACCAAGCTCGCGGAGTTCCGCCCCGACGTCGTGACCGCCGTACACTGCGAGACGCCGAGCGGCCTGCTGAACCCGATAGCTGAGATTGCGCAGGCGGTCGCCGAAAGCGGCGCGCTCTTCATCGTCGACTTCGTCGCGAGCGCCGGCGGCGCGGAAGTGCGAGTAGACGACTGGCGCATAGACCTCGGCCTCATGGGCAGCCAGAAGTGCCTCTCGATACTGCCCGACCTCAGCATGATAACGGTAAGCGGACGCGCGTGGAAGCGCGCCGCCGAAGTAAACTACCCGGGCTACGACGCGATACTACCGTGGAAGACCGCCGTCGCCGACAGATATATGCCGTACACGCACAACTGGCACGCGAACGCGGCGATGAACCTCTCGCTGAAGCATTTCTTCGCCGAGGGCGCGGAAAACGTCTTCCGCCGCCACGCCGGGGCCGCCTCATGCTGCCGCGCGCGCGCGAAGGAACTCGGGCTCAGGCTCTACGCAGCGGACGAAGCGCTCTGCTCGCCGACCGTAACCGCGCTGATTGTTCCCGACGGCTGGACGTGGAAGGAGTTCGACTCGGCGCTGCGCGCCGAAGGGCTCGCAGTCGGCGGCAGCTACGGCCCGCTCGCCGGAAAGGTGTTCCGCGTCGGACACATGGGAAGCCAGGCGGACCTCGGCCTAGTCAACAAAGGTATGGACGTAATAGCGAGGGTGCTGAGGAAATAACGGCCTCGCCCCGCCGGAAAAAGCACAGGCCGCGCCTCCGCAGCGGAGGCGCGGCTTTTTTCGTCCCTTTACACTGCTTCCGCTATCTTTCAAACGAATCTATAATTTCCTGAACGTCGGAAAAGAAGCGGCAGAGATGGAAGCCGTCGGCTACGGCGTGATGGACGCTCATCGTGAGCGGCATTGGACATTTTTCGCCTTCTCGCTCGTATCTTCCCCACGTCACGACCGGCGCGAGAAATTTTCCCTCGTCGAAGACGTGCATGTCGAAATGACGGTACCGCAGCCACGGCAGGCACGAGACGTCGAAGAAGTTCGGCGGCTGGTTCTCAGCGAAGCCGCGGACGTTTTTATATTTTTCCCTGCCGGCGGCAAAGCGCGCGTAAAATTCGAAAAGGTCGGCTGAATATTCCGTGACGTATTTTGTGAATCGTTCGTCCTCTTTGTGAAAATCAGCGTAGGATGGGGAGACTAAGTCCCACTGTATCAGCTCCCCGCGGCGGTCCCAGCCGTATCTGAATTCTCCGCGCGCGTTGACGGCCTTCGAGACGGCCCAGATCATGACGGGATAGAACTTCATCCCGTTTTCCTTCGTAAATTCCAGCAGCGGCGCTGCGTCCACGTCGGCGGTCAGGCTCATAACGACGCGCAGATTGTCGATATAACTTTTGAAAAGTCCGCCCCTGCTCCATTCGTCCAGATTTATCTTCCTATATTTCACAGCAATTCCTCCCTGCATTTTTTATCTGAAAAAACGCAGGGCCTTCGGAAATCTCATTCCGCTCCATACAGGCTGTTCCGTCAGGCCCCGCATGGAGCGGGGACGAGCCCGAGCTTCATTCCGCACCGCCTCCCTTCTTTTTCAAAATCCATAAAAGCCGCGCCTGACGCCTCGCTTTTCCGATTTTATACCGTAATCACGGCGGCGCGCGGCGTTACTGCCCTCCGTCGAAATACTCGCATATCCGCCGCGCGATGTGGGCCGACGCGCCGCGGCGAAGGTCGAGCGCTGCGTAGCCTTCCTTTATAGCGCGGCGGCGCTCCGGCGACTCTATCAGCTCGGAGATGTAGCGGCAGGCGCTCTCGGGCGTCATCAGCTCGCGGCGCTCCGGCAGCAGCCCGCGGCCTGCGAGCATGTTCGGCAGCGATACGTATTCGTGAGTCTCGTTGTACCAGTGGACGAGTTTTTTTCTGAACGCGACCGCCGCCGCGCTGCGGCGTGGCAGCGAACCGGCGAGCCCGTCGAGCGGAATGTTGTGCGCCTGGTTGAGCGGCGCGATCATCAGCAGCGGCACGCCGAGCGACGCTATCTGCAAATTGTTTGTCCCTGGGAATGCGACCGCGAGCGACGACGCGGCTATAGCGGCGTACTGCCCTTCGCGCACCAGCGGCGCGCGCGAGCCGTCGCGCAGGATTATCTCTTCGACGCGCTCGCCGCCGCGCCACGACAGCCCCGTCTTCGCTAGCCCCGCGCGAAGTATCTCCTCGTGTACCGTCGGAGCGACCGGGAAGACCGCGCGCCATCCGTCGTAGCGTTCGCGCACGAGTGCCGCGCATTCGCAGTAGAAGCCGAAGCCGAGCTCGTATTCGAACGGACGGCTGCCCGGCATAAAGGCGATGATGTTTTCGCAGCCATCTCCGTAACGTTCGCGCGCCGCGGCGAGCTTAGCTTCGTCCGACGCTTCGACGCTGTCTAGTATAAGATTGCCCACGACCGTATAGCGTTCAGGCGCTACGCCGGCGCGCTCGAAACGCGCGCGCGCCGCGCCGTCCGGTATGAAATAGTGCGTCACCTTGCCGCGCCACCGCGGGCGCGCCGTGTATATCATCCACGGGCAGCCGAGCCGCGCCGAGAGCGCCCAGCCGTACATCGGGTCGCCGCCGAGCTGCAGCACGAGCGAACGCCCCGGCTCCTTCTTCGAGCCGATCGCCTCGCGGAAACGCATCACGCGAGCGACGCCAGGCATCGTCCCCGCGTGCGCGCCCTCCCTCCCGCTCGCGTAGGGGCACGGCAGAGTCACCGCCGCGACCGGCGCGCGAAAGCCGTCCGCCGCGAGCGCCCGCGTCACCGGCCCCATCCAGCCGGAGACCTCGCCCGGGGAATTTGAAAGAATATAGAGAAACCCCACCGAACCACCGCCGTTCGTAATCAGCGCGCGGTTACACGACCGCTTGACCGCATGATATAATTATAGCTGATTGGGGGACTATGCGAATGTTCATTCCTCTGGAGGGCGAAAACGTCCTCTACCTCGAAAACGCCGTCGCGATATACAGGGAAGACGGCGCGACGGTTATTCTCAAACGAAACGGCGGAAAAGAACACACCTCATTCACACCGCGGGCCATCGCGAAACGCGGGGCCAGGCTCGGCGCGCGCTGGGCGTCCGACGCCGCGCTTATGAAAGAACACTTGCGCAAAAGGAGCAATTCATAGATGGCAGATATGGAAATTCCCGTAAATCCGCAGAACGGCGAACACGCCTCCGACTACAACGAAAAAGACATACACGTTCTGGAGGGCCTCGAAGCCGTACGCAAACGCCCCGGCATGTATATAGGCGACCAGGGGCCGCGCGGCCTGCATCATCTGGTCTACGAAGTCGTGGACAACTCGATAGACGAATCGCTCGCGGGCTTCTGCGACACTATCAACGTGACGGTGCACAAGGACGGAAGCGTCAGCGTCGTAGACAACGGACGCGGCATCCCGACCGGCATGCACGAGTCCGGCCGTCCCGCCGCCGAGGTCGTCCTCACAGTGCTGCACGCGGGAGGCAAATTCGACAAGAGCGCATACGCGATATCCGGCGGCCTCCACGGCGTCGGCGTCTCCGTCGTCAACGCGCTTTCCGTGTGGCTCGACCTCACGATATGGCGCGACGGCAAGGAATACCATCAGCGCTATGAACGCGGCAACCCCGTGACGAAGCTCGAAGTCGTCGGGGACACGACGCTGCGCGGGACGCGCGTGCAGTTCCTGCCGGACGGCGAAATTTTCTCGACGACGGAATTTCAGGCAGACGTCCTGAAACAGAGGCTGCGCGAACTCGCCTTCCTCAACTCGCACGTCACGATAAACTTCGAGGACCAGCGCCCCGAGAAGCCTGAGATAAAAACTTACCACTACCCCGGCGGCATAAAGTCCTTCGTCGAATACCTCAACAAAGGCAAAGAAGTCCTCTTCAAAGAGCCCGTCGTGATACGCGGCGAGAAGGACAAGACTCAGTTAGAGGTCGCGATACAGTACAACGACACCTACATCGAGCGCCTCTTCGGCTTCGTCAACCTCATCAACACAGTCGAGGGCGGCACCCACGTCGCGGGCTTCCGCACAGCCGTCACGCGCGCCGTCAACGACGAGGCGCGCAAGCAGAAACTGCTTAAGGACAAAGACGCGAACCTCACCGGCGACGACCTCAAGGAAGGCCTCACCGCCGTCATCTCAGTCAAGGTCATGGAGCCGCAGTTCGAAGGGCAGACCAAGACCAAGCTCGGCAACAACGACGTGAAGGGCATCGTCGATTCGATAGTCTACGAAGGGCTCAAAAACGCGCTCGACGAGCGCCCCGAGATACTCAAGCCGATAGTCGAGAGCGCGCTGCGCGCGCGCCAGGCGCGCGAGGCCGCGAAGAAGGCGAAGGACCTCGTGCGGCGCAAATCCGTTATGAGCAGCCTCTCGCTGCCGGGCAAGCTCGCAGACTGCTCCAACCGCAACCCAGCCGACTGCGAGATATACATCGTCGAGGGAGACTCCGCCGGCGGCAGCGCCAAACAGGGGCGCAACCGCGAATTCCAGGCGATCCTCCCGCTTCGCGGAAAGATACTCAACGTCGAGAAGGCGCGCCTCGAAAAGATATTGAGCAGCGAGACGATACGCAACATCATACTCGCGCTCGGCTGCGGCGTCGGCGATGAATTCAACGAAGACAAGCTGCGCTACCACAAAATATTCATCATGGCGGACGCCGACGTAGACGGCGCGCACATCAGGACGCTGCTGCTGACGCTCTTCTTCCGCTACATGCCTCAGATAATCGAAAAAGGCTACCTCTACGTCGCGCAGCCGCCGCTCTACCGCGTGCAGTGCGGCAAAGACGTGACCTACTGCTTCTCCGAAAAAGAGATGAAAGAGGCGCAGAACAAGGCGAACGGCAAAAAAGTCGAAGTCCAGCGCTACAAAGGACTCGGCGAGATGAACGCCGAGCAGCTCTGGGACACGACGATGAACCCGGAAAACCGCGTCATAAACCGCGTAGAGGTGCAGGACGCGGTCGAGGCCGACGAGCTCTTCGGCATACTCATGGGCGACGTCGTCGAGCCGCGGCGCAAATTCATCGAGGAATTCGGACGCGAAGTCAAGAACCTGGACATATAGCGATTTCACAAAAAGAACATAAGCCCCGGCACATACCGCCGGGGCTTTTTCGTAACTTATATTCCGCTTGACACGGAAAAAACTAATATATTATGATACCGTAAGTTTTAGACTACACCCAAGAGGAGCGGTTGGATGTTTCTATTATATAAGTTCGTGGGCTCTCTCGTCGTACCTCCCGGATGCTTTATAGTCGCAATACTCGTAATCGCCGCGCTCGCGCTGCGCAAGCCGCGCAAGCCGGTTCTCGCGGGAGCGCTCTGCGCGCTCGCCGCCGCCATGTACGTCATGAGCTCTCCGATATTCGCCTACCACGTCAACAAATCATTAGACATCGCATATAAGCCCCAGCTTCCACCTAAAAACGTCAAAGCCGCGGTCGTCGTGCTCGCCGGCGGCTCGTCTGTAGACGAGAACGGCAGACCATTCCAGCCCTCAGCGGCGACGATGGAACGTCTCTACGCCGCGGTAAAGCTCTCGAAGGAGCAGCCTTCGTGCTCGCGCCTGATCTTCTCCGGCGGCGACGTCTACGGGCGCAACAAAGTGACGGAAGCCGAGGTCATGAAATACGCGGCGCAGATAATGGGCTGCCGCGCGAAGATCATCCTTGAGGACAAATCCAGAAACACGGACGAAAACCTCAAATACAGCGCGGAGATCATCGAGAAGCTCGGAGTGAAGCACGTCGTCGTCGTCACCAACAACTTCCACATAGAGCGCGCTATGGACTTCGCCTACCAGTACATGCCGTCGAACGTAAGGCTCTACGCCTACCCGAGCGGCGGCGCTAAGCAGAAGGAGCTGCACGTGACGCCGGAGATGCTGATGCCGAGCGTCGGCTCGCTCAGCGCGTCATGCACCGGCATAAAAGAATGGATAGGCATAGCCGTCGCGAATCTAGCGCCAGAACAGCAGAAGAAGCGCGTTCTTTCTTAAAAATCAAATCAGGCGAATAAGCAGCGCGCCCGCGTTAAAACGTGGGGCGCGCATTTTTTTGCGTCCAAAGGCAAAGGAGCAGACCGCCTCCGCCTGTATTTTCAGGAAGCGCGCAGTTTTCCGATTAACGGCTATAATACGAAGAAAGTCTGAAAAACGGAGCTGGCGTGAAATGTTCGCACTGTATAAAATCATCGGGGCCTTCGCGGCCCCGCCCGGCCTCTTCATAGCGGCGCTTCTCGCAGCCGCTTCCGCGGCTTTCGTAACGGCGCGCCGCCCGCGCCGTCACGGCCGGAACTTCACGCCGGTTGCGCTCGTCCTATTCGCCGCAGTCCTTTACGTAATGAGCACGCCAGCCGGGGCGCTTTTGACGGCGGGACCGCTCGAGTCCGCATATTCCGTGCAGCTTCCGCCGGAGGGCGAAGATGCCGCTTTCGTCGTGCTCGCCGGCGGCTCGTCATACGACGGGCGCGGTTCGTCAGTCCAGCCGTCGCCGCAGGCGCTCGAGCGCGTCTACACAGCGGTCACGCTGGCTTCAAAGCGCGATGGAAATTCCGTGCTCGTGATGTCGGGCGGCAACGTCTTCGGCGACAACGACCGTTCGGAGGCCTCGGCCATGCGCGACGCCGCGCGCGCGATGGGCTGGCGCGGAGAGACGGTGCTCGAAGAAGAGTCGCGCACCACGGCGGAGAATATGAAATACTGCGCCGGTATAGTGCGTTCGCTCGGCATTGAAAACGTCGCCGTCGTCACGAACGCCTACCACATGCCGCGCGCGATGTACCTCGCCCGCCGTTTCATGCCCGGGACGCGCCTCTATCCATGCCCCGGCCCGCGCCAGGCAGACCCGCTCGTCAGGGGGCTGCCGTCGTTTCTGCCGGCGGCGGGAAGCCTCGACATATCGTGCACCGCGGCCCGAGAGTGGATAGGAATCGCGGCGTCGGCCGCGGCCAGCCTCCGGAAATGATATATTAACGGAAATTTATAAATGAGAAAGGGCAGCAAAGAACTACAGTGACACAGACAGTTTACAGATTTTACGCAGAGCTTTGCGATTAATTCCCCCAAAATATGGCGGCGCTTCCAGACGGCGAACGACGTGACGATGGCCTATCTCGGTTACGTTCTGATGACTATGTTCGAAATGCAGGCGGGCCACCTGTTCGCGTTCGACATTCCGCACGCGGATAACTTCGACCGCGCTCTGAAAAAACGCGTGTCCGTCGAGCTGCCTCCAATGGAGGACGAGGGCGCGCGGCGACTGGCACATCGTGCTGCCGCTTCCGGATGAGTGGAACTTCAGCTCGCCGCTGACGGAAGGCGAGAGGCCGGAAGAGTTCGACGCGGCCGAAATTAAGCTGCGAAACGCGCTCTTCGACGAGGGAGACCTCGCCATGTTCACCTACGATTTCGGCGACGACTGGCAGATTGCGCTGCGCGTGGAAGAAATAATCAGAAACAGCAGCATTCCCGCGACCGACCTTCCGAAGGTTCTCGACGGCGAAGGATACGGCATAATAGAAAACTGCGGGGGAGCATACGGACTGAAGAAACTCGCCGCCGCCTTCAAAAGAAAGCGCGGGCCGCAGTACGAAGAATTTCGCGAGTGGCTCGGCGTCGATTCGCTCGACATGACCGCCTTCGACATTGCTGATATGAATTACCGCCTGAAAAAGGTTCCGGCGATATACAGAAAAATCTACGAAAACCATCAAGCTCCGTCGAGACGATCCGTAGCGATACTAACGCGCGAATATCTGAAAAAATAAAAAAACGGCCGCTGGATTTCAGCGGCTTTTTCGTCTTTATCTCGTTCAGCCGAAAATACGGAACTATTCGCCGCTCTCCGCTTCCACGCCGAGCCCGAGTATCGTCTCCCTCAGCTTTACGCCGGAGAGGCGGCCTTCATCGGCCTCGCGCAGGATTTCCGTGACTCGCGGCAGTATCGAAACGGCCTCGGGCGTCAGCTTCGTCTTGAAAATCTTCGTGTGTCCCGTCGTGTCCACGTGGCTCGGGTCGTAGAAGAGCTCCTCGTACAGTTTTTCGCCGGGGCGTATGCCGGTGTACTGGATGTCTATGTCCTTGTACGGCTCGTAGCCGTGGAGGCGTATCAGGGTCTCCGCCATTTCGGATATTTTCACGGGCGCGCCCATGTCGAGGACGAAAAGCTCGCCGCCCGTCCCCATCGTTCCGGCCTGGAGGACGAGGCTGACAGCCTCTGGTATCAGCATAAAGTAGCGCTTCATATCAGGGTGCGTGACTGTGACTGGGCCGCCAGCCGCTATCTGGCGCTCGAACTTGGGCACTACGCTGCCGCGGCTTCCGAGGACGTTGCCGAAGCGCACCGCCATATACTTCGTGTTCGGAAATTCTTTCTGCACCGACAGAAGCAGCCTTTCGGCGGCGCGCTTGGTCGCCCCCATGACGCTTGTCGGATGGACGGCCTTGTCGGTCGATATCATGACGAAACGTTCGACGCCGTATTTTCCGGCGAGAGTGGAAATGTTCCACGTACCGAATGCGTTTACGCGCAGAGCCTCGCGCGGGTTCTCCTCCATCAGCGGCACGTGCTTGTGCGCGCCGGCGTGGAAGATCACCTGCGGGCGGTGTCTTGCGAATATCATGTTCATCGTGTCTTCATCGGCGACGTCGGCGATGATCGGGATCACCGGTATGGTGTTGCCGGCGTCGTGAAGCGATTCGAGAAGCAGGTATATCGACTGCTCGCCGTGGCCGAGGGCCAGCAGCTCCTTAGGCTCGCGCGCGAGGACCTGGCGGCATATTTCGGAGCCTATCGAGCCGCCGGCGCCCGTTACGAGGACTGTCTTGCCCTTTATTACGGCCGAAATGTTTTCGTTGTCGAGCTTTATCGGGTCGCGGCGCAGGAGGTCCTCAAGGTTGACGGAACGCAGGCGGCTGACGCTGACGTGCCCGTCGGCCAGCGCGATGAAGCTCGGGACGACGCGGACTGTGACGTTTTCCTTATTAAGTATATCCACGTATTCGCGCATCTGAGCGCCGGTGGCCGACGGTATGGCGAGCAGCACGGTGTCTACCGCGTAACGCTTTATGACCGCCGAGATGTCCTTCTTAGTGCCGAGCACCTTGAGAGAGGCGACAGTCATCTTGCGCAGGTTCGGATCGTCGTCGATGAAGCCGACCGCCTCGAGCGCGGACTGGTTGCGCAGCAGATCGCGCGCTATGAGCGTACCGGCCTCGCCGGCGCCGACGATGAGCGCGCGCTGGCTCACCGCGCCGTGCTTATGGCGGCTGACCGCCGCAAGACGCCAAGCGGCGCGCATTCCGGTCATGAACATGATCGCGAGCAGTATCGATATAAGGAACGACGAACGGGGGACGCTGACTATCCTCGTGAAGTAGTTGAATATTACGAACACCGCCACGCCTATGCAGTACCACTGCGCGAACCGCGTGTATTCCTCGATGCTGGCGCGCGTCCATACGACGGTGTATGTTTTGCCCAGAAAGAGCGCAGCCATGACTATGGCGGAGAAGGCCGCAAGCGTCCGCGTAAAGCCCTCGCCGTCGTCGAGGCTCAGGAAAAAATACGAGAAGCGCATCGAGTAGCCGATGAACACGGCCAGGGCTATGCAGCAAACGTCCACCAGCATTACGCGGCGGTTGCGCATACCGAGCCAGACCACCATCTGAAGCAGTTTCCTGTACATCTTAAAGCCCCCTTAGAGCGGACGGTTACGGCTTGGCTTTAAAGCCGAGAAGTTTTCTGAGGTAGTTTTTCTTTTCCGCCGTCTCAGGATCTCCAGGCGACTGCCAGAAGTGGCGCAGGAAGGCCGCGGTCACGGCGCAGAAGAATCCGAGCAGGGCGGCTAGGACGACTATTTTCCCGCGTCCCTGCGGCTCCTTTTCATCCGGCAGCGATGCCGGAGAGACGAGCTGAAGCACCATCGGGCTCTTGTCTTTTATGCGCTGGTTCTCGTTGTACTGGGAAAGTACGGAGTACAGCTCGAGCACGGAAGACAGCCTCGCGTTCGGCTCGTCCGAAGCTTCGTTCCTGCTTATTTCGTCCAACTTTTCTTTTATCGTCTTTGCGAGGAAAGCGTCGCGCGTTTCTATCGTCGAGGTAACGCCCATCGCGAGGAGCGCCGCGTCCGTCCTTCTGTAAATGAAGTCGGCCATCTTCATCGAGCGCTCGGGCGACGGCGACGTCACGGATATTGTGATAAGCCCGTTCCTTCCTGCGTCGACCTTGACGTTCTTTCCGAGCTCGCGCATCGCGGCTTCTTTCGAGACCGTCCTGCCTGCGGCGTTTGTGAGGTCGAACTCGGCTATCAGAGCGTCGCGCATCGAGTTGCTCGAGACGACGGCGTCCACCATATTGCCCGGCATATAGACGGAGAGCTCTCCGTCGCCTATGATGCGCGAGTTGACCGTCATCATCTGCACCTCGCTCTTGTACTCCGGCTCGGTGAAAAAGAACGCGTAGGCCAGTCCAGCGACGGCGAAGAGGACGGTGACGCACGCGATGAATTTTTTCTGTTCGGCAAGGACGATAAGGATATCAAGAAGAGATAATTCTTCGCCCTCGTCTTGGAACATTTCCATATTATTGCGGTTTTCCATTTTTATCCCTCGCTGGTCAGAAAATCAACGGCTTTTAAAAAAGATATAATGCCGCCGACAAAGTCAACGACATTATATCAAAGCCAACGATAGAAAGAAAGGTTGCAAAGCGCCGCTAAAGCGCGGCGGAAGAGCTAGCCGAGGTAGGCGAGCAGGATGCCGCCGGCGAGGACGGAGCCGATCTGTCCGGCGACGTTCGCGCCGACCGCGTGCATCAGAAGATGGTTGCCCGGGTCGGCCTGCTGTCCGAGACGCTGAATGACGCGCGCCGACATCGGGAATGCGGAGATTCCGGCCGCGCCGACCATCGGGTTGACCTTTTTGTCCTTCGGCAGGAAGAGGTTCAGTATCTTGGCCGTGATGACGCCGCCCGCGGTGTCGAGCACGAAGGCTATGAGCCCCATGCCGATGATGGCGAGCGTTCCGAGGTTGACGAACTTCTCGCCGGTCATCGTCGCAGAAATGGAGAAGCCGAGGAGTATCGTGACGATGTTGGCCATTTCGTTCTGGGCGGCCTGCGAGAGACGCTCGGTGACGCCGCTGACGCGGAGCACGTTGCCGAACATGACGAAGCCGAGCAGCGCGACGGAGGCAGGAGCTATAAGACCGCCGATAATCGTTATCGCTATCGGGAACAGGAAGAGCTTGGTCTTGGAGACCGGACGCGGCGCGTAAGGCATCCTCATCTTACGCTCTTTCTCGGTCGTGAGCGCCTTGATGACGGGCGGCTGAATGAGCGGGACGAGCGCCATATAGGTATAGGCCGCGACTGAAATCGGGCCGAGCAGGTTCGGAGCGAAGCGCGTCGAGACGTATATCGAGGTCGGGCCGTCGGCGGCTCCGATTATCCCTATCGAGGCGGCCTCATATATGTTGTAGTCGAATATGAAGTAGGCGATGCCCATCGTGAGGAATATGCCCGCCTGCGCCGTAATTCCGAAGAGGAATACCTTCGGGTTCGCCAGCAGCGGCGTGAAGTCGCACATCGCGCCGACGGCGACGAGTATCAGCAGCGGGAATATCTCGGTCGCTATACCGAGGTCGAAGAACATCTGGAGAGCGCCGTGAACGACGCTGCCGCCTTCTATTATCTGATCGAGCGCCGAGGAAAGCGGAAGGTTTACAAGTATCGTGCCGAAACCCATCGGCAGAAGCAGGTTAGGCTCGAAGTCCTTCTTTACGGCCATGTACATCAGAAGGCCGCCCACACATATCATTACCAGGCTCTGATAGGTTATCGCTTGGAAAGTTGCTACAAATGATTCCAATCTAGCGTCACCGCTCCTTTATAAGATTTAATACGGGGGTTACTATACCATAAAATTATCTGAAACGTGCTCCGTATTTTATCCGCCTGTGAAAAAATCATGTAAAATAAATTTGTGGAGATGGTGAAAAAAATGTTGATACGGTCGTGCAAAGAAAGCGTTATTATATATGTTTGCCGCCGCGCGTTCATATCCGCGCTTCAGCGTTCGGAGTAACGGCGGGCATGCGCTTTCCCGACGCGCTGCGCGCGCTGAACTCGCGCAACTACCGGCTCTTCTTTACAGCGCAGACCATATCCATGACCGGGCTCTGGATGTACCGCGTCGCGATAGGCTGGCTGGTCTTCCGCCTCACGGATTCCAACAGCGCGCTCGGCCTCATGGATTTCGTAGCATCTCTGCCGATTTTCTTCCTTTCGCCGCTCGCGGGCGCGGTCGTGGAACGGCTCGACCTTCGGAAACTCATCTTCCGCACGCAGGCCTGCTGTATGTGCATCGCCTTCGCGTTCGCCTTTCTGACCTTCACGGACCTCATAACCTACGAGATAATTTTAGCCCTCGTCCTCGCGCGCGGGCTGCTCGACGCATTCGAGATGCCGGCGCGCTATTCGCTCGTCTCCTACATGGTGGACGCGAAGGAGGACGTCGGCAACGCCGTCGCGCTGAACTCGACGCTTTTCAACACGGCTCGCATGATAGGGCCGACGGTCGGCGGCTTCGTCATCCACGCCTTCGGCGAGGCTTTCTGCTTCTTCTCCAACAGCTTCTGCTATCTCAGCACGCTGTGGGCGCTCAGCAGGATGCGGCTCTCGCGTCCCCCCGTGGGCAGGACCGGCGGGAAAAGCCGTCCCGTCCGCGACATGATAGACGGCCTGCACATCGCGCGGGATTTCGCGCCTTACAGGTATTTCCTGCTGATGATAACGGCGACGGGATTTTTCGCATTTCCGAGCATAACGCTGATGCCGGCGATGGCGAAGAGCGTGCTGAACGGCTCGTCGAAGACTCTCGGCTTCCTGCTGATGGGCGTCGCGGTAGGCGCGCTCGCCGGCTCGCTGCTGATGGCCTCGCGCAAGAGCGTCGCGCGCCATTCATGGTGGTGTACGCGCACATGCGCCGCTTTCGGCGTATCGGTGATGCTCTTCTCGCTCTCGCGCAATATATGGCTCAGCATAGCGCTCGCGGCTCCGCTCGGCTTCTGTCTCGTGACATGTACGATAGCCTGCAACACCCTGCTCCAGACCATGACTGAGCCGGAGAGCCGCAGCCGCATAATGGCGCTCTACACTCTTGCGAACATCGGCATCCCGCCCTTCGGCAGCATGCTCGCGGGCCGGTTCGGCGACCTCACGAACACCGGCTGGGCGCTCTTCGCCTGCGGCGTCTGCTGCACTGTGTCGTCGCTCTTCTTCACGCGCAGAATCGACCGCATCGGCGGCGAGGTCACGGCGGCGCTCAAACGCCAGGGGGCGCTGCGATGAAGCTGAGCCTTCGCGGTAATCCGGTGCTCGCGGCGGATCTGACGCTCGCGCTCGTCGCTCTGATATGGGGCGCGGGAATTCCGCTCTCCGCCGTACTCGCGCGCGGACTCACACCTCTTTGGGCTGTCGCGCTGCGTATGCTGCTCGCGTCGTTCTTCCTTATAATTATGTTCCGCCGCACGATAACGTCGTCGAGCGCGCGCGACTGGAAAATTTCTTTTCTCCTCACGGCGGTGCTGACGGCCGTATTCGTCTCGATGACCTTCGGCCTCTCCTACAGCACGGCGAGTAAGCAGGCCTTCATCGGCGGGCTGAACGTCATACTGGTCCCGCTGTTCGTCTGGCTCTTCTACCGGAAGCGTCCGCCCGCACGCCTCTTCGCCGGCGCGGGGCTCACGACCGCGGGGCTGCTCGTCATGGGCTTCACGCCTGGAATGGAGTTCAACTTCGGCGACTTCCTCTCGTTCATCATGGCGGTATCCTACGCGCTGCAGATCATAGGCGGCGGGTTCTGCGCGCGGCGCGTCGAACCCGCGCGTCTCACGGCGCTGCACATAATCATGCTCTCTGCAGTGCTGACGGCGCTGGCGCTCATATTCGAGCCGCTGCCGCAAATCTCCGACTTCACGCCCAAGATATGCGGCGCTCTGCTCTGCGTCTCGCTCTGCAACACGATACTATGCTTCAACATGCAGTTCCGCGCGCAGAAAAAAACCAGCGCGACGCACGCGGCGGTCATCTTCTCGCTCGAGGGGCTCTTCGGCTACATACTCGCCGTCGCGAGCGGTCAGGACCCTTTCCACCTCCAGGGGGCGCTCGGGGGGCTCATGATCATCGCGGGAATGCTTGTGACCGAGCTTGACGGCGTGACGACGCGCAAAAAATAGCCGGAGCTCTGCAGATCCGCGCCCGTACCGGCTTCCATTACCTGACAGCGCCGGCGCCGCCGTCCGCCGCGGCGCGTGGTTTTTATTCATTTGAACAAATGATTATAATTTGAAGTTGAATGAATTCTTCTTGCGTTTGAACATTGACGCTCGTTTCACAAGAGATAAAATGAAGGGTCGAAAACAGGACGCGCGCGGCGCGCGTCTAAAGGGGACCTGAGATGAGATTCAACTGGGAATATTTCTTCGAGACTCTTCCGCTGATTGCGAGCAAACTCAACGTCACGCTCTCGCTCACTCTTATAAGCGCTTTTTTCTCTCTTGTAATAGGCATCGTGCTCGCGCTCATCAGCTATTACAACGTCAAGGGGCTGAGCCAGCTCCTGCGCGTCTGGATTTCGTTTATACGCGGCACGCCGGTCGCGACGCAGCTTTTCTTCTTCTATTACGGAATGGCGAACATCAGCTCGATAATCCTGAACATGTCGCCTACGGTCGCCGTCGCGGTCATTATGAGCCTCAACATGGGGGCGTTCGTCTCAGAGTCTATACGCGGCGCGCTGATTTCCGTAGACGAGGGGCAGCGCGAGGCGGCGATGTCGCTCGGCATGAGCGGATGGCAGATGACGACGCGCATAGTTATACCGCAGGCGATACGCGTCGCGCTCCCCCCGCTCTTCAACGACCTTATCAACCTCTTCAAGATGTCCTCGCTCGCCTTCCTCGTCGGCGTGCGCGACGTCATGGGCGCGGCGAAGATAGAAAGCACGCAGACCTTCCTGTTCTTCGAGTGCTATGCATGCGTCATGGCCGTCTACTGGGTCGTCACGCTTATGCTCACTTTCGTGCAGCGCAGGCTCGAGGCGCGCTGCAACGCGATCTACTAGGATTTACCCGCGCCGCGGCGGCGCGGTAAAGAAACTTAAACGACGGAGGTAATTTTTAATGAGACACGGGAAATTTACGGCGGCGTTGACGGCGGCGGCTCTCGCCGCGCTGCTCGCGGCGGGCTGCGCTTTCGCGGCCGACGGAGCGGCGCGCAAAGTAATAGTCGGTACGACGGGCACGGGCGAGCCTTATACGCTCGTCGCTGACGACGGCACGTGGACCGGCGTCGAAGCCGAGCTCTGGGCCGAGGTCAAGAAGCGCACGGGCTGGAACATCGAGATGAAGCAGGTGGCGGACATGGCCTCGCTCTTCGGCGAGCTCAACACGGGCCGCGTAGACGTGGCGGCCAACTGCTTCGCGATAACGGAGACGCGCCTCAAGAATTACCTCGCCTCTATCCCCATCTATGCCGACGCTCAGGTCATCATAGTCAAGCCCGACAGCAAGTACAAGACCTTCGAGGACCTCCGCGGCTGCACGATGGGCGTGACCGCGGGACAGGCGGCCCAGACGACGGTCGAGGCCATGGCTCCGAAGTACGACTGGAAGGTCATCACCTACGAGGATTCGCCGCAGGGCTTCCTCGACTGCGCAAACGGACGCATCGACTCCTACGCGAACACAGTGACGAACATCGAGAAGGCGCAGCGCGCGCAGGGGCTCCAGTTCCGCATGCTCGACCAGAAGCTCTTCGGCAACAACGTCGGCTGGTGGTACGCCAACAACGAGAAGGGGCGCGAGCTGCGCGACGCGCTGAACAAGGTGCTGCGCGAGATGCACGAGGACGGGACGATTTCGCGCATAACGACGAAATGGTTCTATCAGGACCTCACGAAGCTCATCAGCAACCAGTGGCTGACCGACGAGCGCGGCGAGGCGAAGAAGTAAAGCCGCGCGCCAAATGATAGAAGTACGCAATCTTTCAAAGACCTTCGGCGAAGGCACGGAGGTGCTGAAAGATATAAGCTTCACGGTGAACAAGAACGACGTCGTCGCTGTGCTCGGCCCTTCGGGCACGGGCAAGTCGACGATGCTGCGCTGCCTCAACTACCTGTGCATGCCGACGACGGGCGTCATAACGATAGGTGACGTGACCGTGGACGCGGCGCACTACACGAGCGCCGACGTACGCAGGCTGCGCCGCCAGAGCGCGATGGTCTTCCAGAGCTACAATCTGTTCAAGAACAAGACGGCGAAGGAGAACGTCATGGAGGCGCTCATAACGGTGCAGAAGAAGCCGAAGGACGAGGCCGAGGAGATCGCGCTGAAGTTCCTGAAGAAAGTCGGGATGCTCGACAGGAAGGACTTCTACCCCTCGAAGATGTCCGGCGGGCAGCAGCAGCGCGTCGGCATCGCGCGCGCTCTCGCGGTGAACCCGAACGTCCTTCTCTTCGACGAGCCGACCTCCGCGCTCGACCCCGAGCTGGTCGGCGAAGTGCTCAACACGATAAGGCAGCTCGCCGAGGAAGAGACGACGATGATACTCGTCACGCACGAGATACGCTTCGCGCGCCACGTCGCGAGCAGGATACTCTTCATGGACGGAGGGCGGATAGCCGCCGACGGGACGCCGGAGGAGATAATCGACGACCCGCAGAACCCGAGGCTGCGCCAGTTCCTGAAGTTCGTGAGCAAATAACGGCGATACGCGGCGGAGGCTTCGCGCCTCCGCCTTTATTTTTTACTGAACGGAGAATGAAAGATGCTGACCGATGATATTAAGGCGTTAGCGCAAAAATACGCGCCGCGCATGATAGAGTTCCGGCGCGACCTTCACAGACATCCTGAAATTTCCATGCACGAGCTCCGCACCTCGGAACGCATAGCCGAAGAGCTGAAAAAGCTCGACGGCGTGGAGGTGCGCGAACACGCGGCCGGCGGCACGGGAGTGATTGGGCTCCTGCGCGGAAACGGCGACGGTCCGACTGTGCTGCTGCGCGCCGACATAGACGCGCTTCCGATAAAAGAGGCGACCGGGCTGCCCTTCGCCTCGGAGACCGACGGAATGATGCACGCCTGCGGTCACGACGGACACGCGGCGTGGCTCCTGGGCAGCGCGATGATTTTGTCCGAGCTGCGCGGACGCTTCCGCGGAAACGTGAAATTCGTCTTCCAGCCCGGCGAGGAGACCGGAGACGGCGGACGCAGGATGATACTCGACGAGAAGGTGCTCGAAGCGCCGAAGGTCGACGCGGTGTTCGCGGCGCACGCGTGGCCCGACGTTCCGGCGGGAAAGATCTCTATAGCCGAGAGATGTGCCTTCGGGTACGCGGGACGTTTTTCGGTAAAGGTGACTGGACGCGGAGGCCACGGCTCGTGGCCGCACCTCTGCATAGACCCGATAGCGGTAGCGCATCAGATATACGGCGCGATCCAGCAGATAGTCTCGCGCCGCCTGCCGGAGATCGCGCCGCGCGTCATATCGGTCTGCACGATACGCTCGGGCGACAGCGAGAAGAGCAACATCATCCCGGACTGGTGCGAGATGACCGGGACGATACGCGGCGACCGCGTCGAGGTGATGGAGCAGATAACCCGCGACCTGAAAACTCTCGCCGAGGGCATAGCTGCGGCGAACGGCGCGCGCGCGGAAGTCGCGGCACGCTGCGGCAACGCGGTCATAAACACGCCGGAGGCCGTAGCCTTCTGCGCAGAAGCCGCCGCGAAGATAACCGGCGCGGAAAACGTGATAATAGACAAAGAGCCGCACCTCGGCGGCGAGGATTTCAGCGAGTACATCACGCGCGTTCCCGGCGCCTATCTCTTCGCCGGAATAGAGACGGAAGAGACGCGCGGAAAATTCGGCCTTCACGCAAACAACTTCGTCCTTGAGGAATCCGCCGTTCCGCGCATGGCGGCGGTCTTCGCGCAGATAGCGGTAGATTTTACGGAAAAGGGCGGCTTCCGGTAGCTTTCCCAGGAATTACGGCGGCGCGGCGGCGCTCCGTTTTGTCAGGAGCGGCGCGCAACGCCGTAAGTTGACGCGCGTTTTGAAACGCGCGCCCGTTTGCGCGAAAGGCTAAAAATAAGGGGACGGGCGAAAATCCCGTCCCCGTGTCTTCATTCTTCCGGCGCTACCAGAAGAGCGCCGACCAGTAGGCGAAGGTGTCCGTCAGTATCGCTATGCCGGCGGCGGCGAGTATCGCGCCGGAGACTTTTTTTATCGCCTGTCCGTGGCGGCGAAGCCACTGGAAAATTCCCTTGATGCGCGTGAAGAAGAGCGCCGCAAGTATGTACGGCACGCCGAGGCCCATCGAGAAGACGAAGAGATAAAAAACTCCCTCCGCGACGGTCTCGCGCGCGCCAGCGAGCATCAGCGCCGAGCCGAGGAACGGGCCGAGGCACGGCGTCCAACCGAGCGAGAAGGCCGCGCCGAAGAGCAGCGCGCCGATGAAGCCGCGCCGCTTCACGTTCACCTCGAGCTTCTTCTCAACGTCGAGGAAGCCTATTCTGAACACGCCGAGGAAGTGCAGGCCGAAGAGCAGTATCACGATCCCGCTCGCGCGCTGAAGCAGAAGCCTGTGCGCGTCGAGCGCGGCGCCTATCGCGGTGGCAGTCGCGCCGAGCGCCATGAAAAGCAGCGTGAACCCCGCGACGAAGCCGAGCGTGTTGACGACGCTCGCGCGTTTGCCCTGCTCAGTCTCCGCCGCGAGGTACATCAGATAGACCGGCAGCATCGGCAGCATACACGGCGAGACGAAGGCGAGCAGCCCTTCGAGAAAAAGGAGCGGAAGCTCGCCCCCCACTACTTGCCCTCTCCGCGCAGCAGCTTCAGCACGGCGTCCTTTGTCGTCGCGCCCTGTATCTGTCCCGCGAGTTTTCCGTCCTTGTCGAGTATGAATGTCGTCGGTATGTAGCGCACGCCGAAGAACGACGCGGCCTCCTGTTTTTCGTCAAGCAGCACGGTCATGCCGTAGCCGGTCTCCTTGAGGAATTCGGCGACGCGCTCGGGCGTCTCGCGCTTCCCGTCGGTGAGGTTGACGGCGAGCAGCACGGCTTCTCCGCTCTTTTTAAGCTCTTTGTCGAGCTCGTCGAACTCCGGCATCTCGCCGCGGCACGGCGGGCACCACGTGGCCCAGAAGTTGAGGACGACGGGCTTTCCTTTGAAACCGTCGAGCGAGACCGGCTTTCCGGACATGTCCGTAAGCGTTATGTCGCGCGCGAGGTCGCCCGAGCCGACCGCGAACGAGGGGACGGCGATGAGCGCAGCCGCGAGCAGCGACATTACGAGCGCCGCGAATATTTTTCTCCGCATTGAAGATCCTCTCCTTTTGTCAATGTTTACGCCCTGCGCGCGTATTATATCATGAAAGATGCGGCATGCAGGACAATGCGCCCCTTCGTCTGGAATTTATAAAGTTTGCGCTTTTTCGGACGATATGGACGGACGCTTTGAGCTTTGGGCGTGAGCGCAAAAAAGCAGCCGCGCCGGGAACGTCATGCCCGCGGCGCGGACGAGCCGGATTTTTTATGATTTGCGCGCAGGAGCCGAAACGTTGCGGCTTTCCGTAATTTCCGCCGCGGCCTCCGTTTTGAGGCGCAGGAGGCCGCGCGGCGAAAGTCCGCGGAACTTCGCGCTTCCGCCGTTTTCCGCACCGCGTTACAAATACGCGCCGTCGGGGTAATTCCGCACGCGTTCCTCGCCGCGCAGGACGCGCAGAGCGCCGAACGCGAGGGCTTCGAGCTCGTTCTCGCCGGGCAGGGCTATGACGTTTCCGAGGAATTTTATCTTTTTCGTGATGCGCGAGACAAGCTCCGCGGAGTTAGCCATTCCTCCCGTGAGTATGACGGCGTCGACGTCTCCGTCGAGAGCCGCGGCTAGCTCGCCTATCCCCTTCGCCGTCTGGTAGACGAAGGCGTCAAGGACGAGCGCCGCTCGCTCGTCGCGCCGCGCGAGCGCGAATATCTCGCGCAGGTCGCGCGTGCCGAGGTATGAGACGAAGCCCCAGCCCGAGAGCAGCTTGACGCGCAGTTCGGCCTCCGTGTATTTCCCGCTGAAGCAGAGCTCGACGAGCGCGTCCGCGGGCAGTCCGCCCGCGCGCTCGGCCGAGAACGGGCCGTCGGCCTTCGCGCCGATGACGTCGGCGATGCGCCCGTTTTCGTGCGCGCCTATCGTGACGCCGGTGCCTAGGTGCGCGACGACGAAGCGGCAGTCCTCGTAGCGCTTGCCGAGAGCCGCCGCGGCCTTGCGCGCCGTCGCGCGCTGGTTCAGCGCGTGGACGAGGCTGCCGCGCTCTATCTCCGGCGCGCCCGATATGCGCGCGACGTCGGAGAGCTCGTCGACAGATACGGGGTCGACGATGTAGGCGGGAGCGCCGGACTTCTCCGCGAAGCGGCGCGCGATGAAAGGGCCGAGGTTCGAGGCATGTTCGCCGCGCGGCGCGCGCGTGAGCCAGTCGGTCATCGCGCCGTTGACGAGGTACGTCCCCGACGGCACGGGCGCGAGCAGCCCTCCGCGTCCGACGGCGGCGTCGAATTTCCGCCCGCCGAAGCCGGCTTCGCCCAGCGCCGCCTCTATCGCGGCGCAACGCGCGGGAAGCTGCGCGAGTATCGTCGAGTAACGCGCGCGCTCCGCGTCGGAGAAAGGCAAGCTCTTTTCGAAGAGCTGACGTTCGTCCTCGTAGACGGCTGTCTTCGTCGAGGTCGAGCCGGGGTCGGCGGCGAATATCAGCAACGATGCATTCCTCCGGCGACGAGGCACGATAGCGCGATGGCGTTGAACTTCGTCTCGTGGTCGTCTGTACGCGACACGAGGATTATCGGGGCTTTCGCTCCGAGGACGACGCCAGCCGACTTCGCGTGACAGTAGTGGATGAGCGTCTTGCAGTGGACGTTGCCGCACTCGATGTCCGGCACTATCGTGAGGTCCACCTTGCCGGCGATGACGCTCTTTATCCCCTTGCGTTCGGCGGCCTCTTTCGAAGCCACTACGTCTATCGCCATCGGCCCCTCTATAGTGCAGGTGCAGGGCAGTCCGTCGAACTCCCCTTCGCGCCACGCCTCGACGAGCGCCGCCGCGTCCACGGTCGCCGGCATGTCGGGGTTGACGCGCTCGTTCGCCGCCAGTATCGCGACGTTGACGTGCTCGTAGCCGAGCGCGTGAATCGCGCGCAGAGAGTTCGCGATTATATGCTTTTTCTCTTCGAGAGTCGGCGCGATGATGAAGCCGCTGTCGGCACAGAATGACAGATGATGCTCGCCCGGTATCTCGAGCACCGCAAGATGGCTCAGCATCCGCCCTGTGCGCAGGCCGTTCTCCCTGTCGAGCACGGCGCGCAGAAAGTCCTCCGTGTTGACGAGCCCTTTCATCAGAGTGTGCCCCGAGCCCTCGCGCACTATGGAGACGGCTTTGCGCACCGCCTCCGCCGGAGCGTCCGCGTGGACGACCTCCGCGCGCGCCCCTACGCCGAACTCCTCCATCGCGGGGCGTATCACGCCCTCGTCGCCGACGAGCACCGCGTGACCGAGGCCGTGGTCGAAGGCGAGCTTTATCGCCTCGACGGTCTCCCTGTCGGCGGAAGCCGCGACGACGTTGCTGCCTCCGAGGCAGCCGCAGCAGTTTATCATTTCGTCGAAAGTCTTATACAAAGAACAGCCCTCCAATCGTTGGGGACGCCGGGCCGAGGCCCGGTGTTGTGAAAAAATTATACTATACTATAATGTACAGCGTCTGCGCGCGCCGCGCGGCGATGGAGGCGGCTTAATGGGTTTTATGAAAAACGCGAAAGGGATATTTTTTCACAGAGGTCCCGTCGATCTCGGCGGCGGGCACGTGCTTCAGTCGCTCGCTCGCCTCTCCGTACCCTCTATCGGAATGGTGCTCTTCCAGACGCTCTTCAACCTCGTAGACACTATTTTCATCTCGTGGCTCGGCGAGAGCCACATGGTCGCTATCTCGTACACATTTCCCGTGCAGATAGGAGTCTTCGCCCTGCTCGAAGGCGTCGGCAACGGCGTGACCGCGCTCGTAGGCCGCAGGCTCGGCGAGAGCGACATCGAGCTCGCGCGTAAGACCGCGCGCTTCGGCCTCGCATTCTCCTACGTCCTGAGCCTCGTGTGGCTTCCTTTTTTATTCCCCGGCCCGTCGAACGCTTTCTTCTCCATGCTCGGAGCCTCCGACCCTGAGACGCTGCGCCAGGCGTGGCTCTACAATATGTGGATTCCGCCGATGACCTTCGTCATAAGTTTCACCTACATCGTCAATTCCATATTCCGCTGTCAGGGCGACACGATGACTCCGCTGCGCTTCTTCGTCGTCGCGAACGGGCTGAACTTCGTACTCGACCCGCTGTTTATATTCGTCTTCGGCTGGGGCATGACCGGCGCGGCCGCGGCGACCTTCATCGGGCGCGTCGCGGGCGCCGTCTACCTTATAAAAAAGATGCGCCGCGGCAGCGCGATACAGATACCGCTCTTCGTCCGCCCGCGCCGCGAAATGCTGCCGGTATGGCGCGCGGTCGCGGCGATCGGCCTGCCCGTGACGCTCTCGACCGGAAGCGTCGCTCTCGGCATGGGCTCGGTCAACCGCGTGCTCACCGAGGCATACGGCAACGTCGCGATAGCGGGCTGGATGATCTCGCTGCGCATCGAGGACCTCGCCTTCGGCACGCTGATGGGCGTCAGCAACGCGCTCGTCCCCTTCATCGCCTTCAACTACGGGCGGCGCAGCTTCGCGAGGATAAAAGAAGGAATACGCGCGGCGTTTGTGATATGCTGCTGCGTCACGCTCACGATCTGCTTCCTGCTCGCGCTGTACCCGTGGCCCGCGATAGGGCTCTTCCGCCCGTCGCCAGATGTCGCGCACGCGGCGGTGCGCTCTCTGCGCATCACGATGGCGGGCTATCCGTTCGCGATGTACGGAATGATATACAACGCGCTCTTCATCGCCGCCGGCAGCTCCGTCTACGGTTTTATCGTGCAGATGGGCAGATGTATGTTCTTCCGCCTGCCGATGGCTTGGTTCCTCGCCGCGACCGTCTCGATGAGCTGGGTATGGCTCTTCCAGCCGCTCTCGTTCCTCTGCGCCGCAGTCATGACATTCGCCTTCGCCGCAACGCTTATGAAAAAGCTTAAAAAAGAGCTCGCCGGCCCCCTAAGCGCGGAATAAAACCAAAAACGTCAACAAGCTCGGAGATGGACAAGAAATGATACGACACGCCATAAAAAAGGTCGATCTCGGAAAAGACCCGATAAGGCCGCTGCTGTTCAAACTCGCCGCACCGGCGATAACGTCGCAGGTCGTCAACGCGCTCTACAACGTCGTCGACCGCATGTACATCGGACACATCCAGGGAGAAGGCGCTGCGGCTCTGACCGGGCTCGGCGTATGTTTCCCGCTCATCATGCTCATATCGGCCTTCGCGAACCTCATCGGCATGGGCGGCGCGCCGCGCGCGAGCATACTCATGGGCCACGGCGACGAAAAGGGCGCGGAGCGCATACTCGGCAGCTGCTTCACCGCGCTCGTAGCCGTCTCCGTCGTCCTCACCGCTTTCTCGTTCGCCTTCATGCGCCCGCTGCTCACGCTCTTCGGCGCGAGCGGCGCGACCATCGGCTACGCGACGGACTACATGGAGATTTACGCCGCCGGGACTATCTTCGTGCAGCTTACGCTCGGCATGAACGTTTTCATAACGGCGCAGGGCTTTGCCAAGATCAGCATGATGACGGTCATTATCGGCGCGGCGATAAACATTGTGCTCGACCCGATATTCATCTTCGTCTTCGACATGGGCGTGCGCGGCGCGGCGTGGGCGACGGTGATCTCGCAGGCGGTCAGCGCCGCGTGGGCGCTGTGGTTCCTCTGCGGGGAACGCGCCGTGCTGAAGCTGCGGCGCTGCAACATGCACCCCTCGCGCGCAGTCATAACGCCGTGCGTCGCGCTCGGCTTCGCTCCGTTCGTAATGCAGTCAACCGAGAGCCTGCTCCTGCTCTCCTTCAACTCGTCTCTGCTGAAATACGGAGGCGACGCCGCGGTCGGAGCCATGACGATTGCGTCGAGCGTGATGCAGTTCGCCATGCTTCCCGTGCAGGGGCTCACGCAGGGCTCGCAGCCGATAATAAGCTACAACTACGGAGCCGGGAACCCGGAGCGCATGAAGCAGGCGTTCGTCATACTTCTGAAGTCGTGCCTCGCCTGCACCGCCGTACTGTGGGCCGTGTGCGTGTTCTGCCCGGGAGTATTCGTCCGCATATTCACCGACGACCCTGAGCTTGCCGCGTCGGCCTGCCGGGCGCTGCGCATCTACATGGCCGGCATCGGCGTATTCGGCGCGCAGACGGCATGCCAGCAGACCTTCATCGCCCTCGGAAATTCAAAGACGTCGTCGTTCCTAGCGATGCTGCGCAAGATCATCCTGCTCATACCGCTCATCTACATACTGCCGCATTTCTTCGACGACAAGGTCTTCGCCGTCTTCCTCGCGGAGCCGGTCGCCGACGTCATAGCAGTAACGACGACGGCGACGCTCTTCAGCCGCGAATTCCGCCGGCTGCTGCGCTCTATGGAGAGCGGCGCGGAACTTCGGAACTATTGACACCCGAGGCGCGAGCGGTTATAAATACTTCGGGAAGAGAAGGGACAGCCCTCCTCGCTAGAGACAGGACAAGACGAGAAAAGCTGCGAGATAAGACGAGTGTGTTGACTGTGAAGACATTCAAGGCTCCGTCGTGTGCGCGGGGCCTTTTTTCGTGAGTTCATAAATTTTTCAGCGCTTGGGGGAATTTTTTCATGCGTAAGGTCTGTATGGGAAACGAGGCGATAGCGCTCGGCGCGCTCGCCGCGGGGCTGAAACTTGCAGCCGGCTATCCCGGAACGCCTTCGACGGAAATAATAGAGACTCTCGTCCGCGAGCACCGCGCGGACGTGGACGTACAGTGGTCGGTCAACGAGAAGGCCGCGCTCGAAGTCGCAGCGGGCGGCGCATACGCCGGCGCGCGCACGATGTGCACAATGAAGCAGGTCGGCCTCAACGTCGCGTCAGACCCTCTGATGAGCCTCGCATACATCGGCGTCAAGGGCGGCATGGTCGTCGCCGTCGCCGACGACCCGGGGCCCTGGTCGTCACAGACGGAGCAGGACACGCGCGGCTTCGCGAAGCACGCGAACCTTCCGGTCTTCGACCCGTCGTCGCCCGAGGAAGCCTACGAGATGATACAGACGGCTTTCGACTTCTCCGAAAAATACGAGCTTCCCGTCTTCCTGCGCCCGACGACGCGCGTCTGCCACGCGAGCGCGGAAGTCGAGCTGCGCGAGCCCTCGCCCGTTAAAGAGGCGGACGGCTTCGAGCGCCGCCCCGAGTGGTGCATATTCCCCGCGCTCTCATACCGCAAGCACGGCGAGCTCGAGGTCAAGCAGCACGAGATGGCGCGCGACTTCGACGCGATGCCGTATAACAGGATAGAAAAATACGGAGCGGGCGGACGCCGCGCGATAGCGGCCTCCGGCATATCGTACCTCTACGCTAAGGAGGCGCTGAACGAACTCGGCGCGGACGCTGCGCTCTACAAGATAGGCACGCCCTACCCGATCCCCGAGCAGACGACGAAAGATTTCCTCGCCGGCGCGGATTCCGTGCTCGTACTCGAAGAGCTCGACCCCGTAGTCGAAGAACAGCTCCTGATAGAAGCCGCGGGGCGCATCCCCGTGCTCGGCAAGCGCAGCGGCGACATGCCGTGGAACGGCGAGTATTCCTTCGAGCTCATAAAGGCGGCCCTCGCGAAATATCTCGGGCTTTCCGCCGAAGCTGAGGCTGCGCCCGAACTTCCGCAGCTTCCCGTGCGTCCGCCGGTTCTCTGCGCCGGATGCCCGCACCGCGCTTCGTTCTACGAGGCGAAGGTCGCGACAAAGGACTGCAAGAAAGCGATATACTGCGGCGACATCGGCTGCTACACGCTCGGCAACGCCGCGCCGCTCAACATGGTAGACACATGCCTCTGCATGGGCGCTGGCATAACGGTTGCGCAGGGGCTCGCGCTCGCCGAGCCGGGGGCGAAATGCCTCGCCTTCATCGGCGACTCGACCTTCTTCCATACGGGCATCCCCGGCGTGATAAACGCCGTCTACCAGGGAACGGACATAACGATAATAGTCCTCGACAACAGGACGACCGCGATGACGGGCCACCAGCCGCACCCCGGCACGGGAAAGCGCGCGCTAGGCGACGACAGCATCGCGCTCGACATAGAGACGATTCTGCGTGCCTGCGGCGTGGAGCACATAGCGCGCGTCAATCCATTCGACTTTGAAAAATCCGTCGCCGCGATGAAGGATGCCGTGGCCTTCGACGGCCCGTCTGCCGTCATAGCAGAAGCGCCCTGCATAGCGAGCCTCAAGAAAAAACCGGCGGCGCACTTCGTCGCCGAAAGCTGCATAAAATGCGGCAGGTGCGTGCGCGAGATAGGCTGCCCCGCGATAACGCCCGACGCCGAAGGGCGCGCCGTCATCAGCGCGTCGCTCTGCACAGGCTGCGGCCTCTGCGCGAGCGTCTGCCCCGTAAACGCGATAAAGGGAGGCGAAGCCGATGCTTAGCAGCATAGTGATAGCAGGAGTCGGCGGACAGGGGACGCTGCTCGCCTCGCGCATACTCGCGGAGGCGGCGCAGGACAAGGGGCTCTTCGTCCGCACGTCTGAAACGATAGGCATGGCTCAGCGCGGCGGCTCCGTATCGAGCCATCTGCGTATAGACGCGCGCGAAGTCTCGCCGATAATCCCGGCGGCGCACGCCGACGTGCTGCTCGCCTTCGAGCCGGCGGAAGCCGTGCGCATGATACCGAAACTGAAGAAAAACGCCGCCTGCGTAGTCAACACCGACGAGATAATCCCGACCAACGTCGCGCTCGGCAAAGGCGTCTACCTCGGCGAAGAATATATAGATACGATGAAGCGCTTCTATCCGGATACGCTCTTCCTCGCCGGCGCGGCTCTCGCGCTCAAGGCCGGAGACATCCGCACGCTCAACATCGTGATATTAGGCGCGGCCTGCGGGGCCGGGAAACTGCCCTTCACGACCGACGAAGTACACTCCGCGATAGCGAGATGCGTCAAGCCGAAGCTGCTGCCGATGAACGAAAAAGCATTCGCGCTCGGCATAGACGCGTCGTCGCGCCGATGGTGAGAGACCGGCGGAAATTCATAAAGACGCAGTAAACTACGCGGCCCCGCGCGGGCCGCACAGAACAGACCAGATTTAGAGAAGACGAGACAAGGAGAAGAAAAATGAACGAACTTACGATAATGAGCCAGTGCTTCGCTCAGGTGCGCCGCGTAGCTAAAGAAAGCCCGATGTACCGCGAGAAGTTCAAAGATATACCGGTCAACACGATGATGACGAAAGAGCAGTTCGAGACGCTGCCCTTCACGACGAAGCAGGACCTCCGCGACGCATACCCGATGGGCATGCAGTGCGTGCCGAACGATAAAATAGTCCGCGTCCACTCGTCCTCTGGCACGACCGGAACGCCCGTCATCATGCCCTACAGCGCGCAGGACCTTGAAGACTGGGCCGTCATGTTCGAGCGCTGCTACCAGTTCGCGGGCGTCACGCCCGAAGACCGCGTGCAGATAACGCCTGGCTTCGGCCTCTGGACCGCCGGCCTCGGCTTCCAGGCCGGAGCGGAACGCCTCGGCGCGATGGTCATACCGACCGGCGCGGGCAACACCGACCGCCAGCTTCAGCTCATGCGCGACCTGAAAGCCACAGTGCTGTGCAGCACGTCGTCATACGCGCTCGTCATCGCCGAAGAGGTGGACAAGCGCGGCATGAGAGACCAGATACACCTCAAGCGCGGCATCTTCGGCTCAGAGCGCTGGGGCGACAAGATACGCGAGCGCATCCACGAGACGCTCGGCATAGAGTTCTTCGACATCTACGGCCTGACGGAAATCTACGGCCCGGGCATCGCGATCGACTGCGAAAAGCACACAGGCATGCACTACTTCAACGACTACATCTACTGCGAGATAATCGACCCGGTAACGGGCAAGGTGTTGCCCAACGGAGAGCAGGGCGAGATAGTCATCACGACCTTCCGCAAGGAGGCCGCGCCGCTCATCCGCTACCGCACGCGCGACATCTCGCGCATAATCCCCGGCGAATGCCCCTGCGGCTCGCCGTTCCCGCGCCTCGACAGGATAGTCGGACGCAGCGACGACATGATAAAGGTCAAGGGCACGAACATCTACCCCGCGCAGGTCGAGGAGATACTCAAGAACATCGACGGCTTCTCCAGCGAGTACCGCATCATCCTCGAGAACAAAGACCTCCGCGACCGCATGATAGTCCAGGCCGAAATGAAAGAGGGCGCGGACCCTGAGCGCCTCGCCGAAGAGCTCGTCCGCGAATGCAAATCCGGCCTCGGCATCCGCATAGTCCCCGAAGTAATGAAGCTCGGCGAACTCCCGCGCAGCGAGAAAAAGACGCAGCGGGTCATCGACAGGAGATACTAAAAGCTGAATAAACGACAGACGCGGGCGGCGGCGGGAATTTTCCCCGCCGCCGTTTTTATGCGCGCGGCGCGTTTTTGCGCAATATGCGCGTACCTCCATAAAATCTCCACACAAGGGATGTATAATGATTAACTGTGGGAAAATCATCGACGGTCAAGGTGATCTGGCTTTATGAAAATCACGGAAATTTCTCTGCGCAGACCCGTAACGGTCCTTATCGTGACGATAGCCACAGTTATATTCGGAGCCTATTCGTACATGCACATGGGCGTGGAAAGGATGCCGAACGTAGAGTATCCGATAGTCGTCGTGCGCACGACGCTAGAGGGCGCGAGCCCGTCGATCATCGACAACGACGTTACTGACGTGCTGGAATCGCGCATCAACACCATAGAGGGCATCAAGAGCATGAGCTCCAGCAGCTACGAGGGACGCTCCGTCATCGTCGTGGAGTTCGAGCTTGACCGAGACATCGACTTCGCGACGGCGGACGTGCGCAACAAGGTGAGCCGCGCGCGCGGACAGCTGCCCGACGACTGCGACGAGCCGGAGATCGACAAGTACGACCCGAGCGACCGCCCGATCATGCGCGTCGCGGTGAAGAACGACGGGCGCACGGACATGAAGACTCTCTCTCGCTACGTAGACCAGGTCGTGCAGGAGCGCCTCCAGACGGTTCGCGGCGTCGGCGGCGTGCAGCTCCCGGGCTTCCGCGAGCGCGAGATGCGCGTCTGGCTGAATCCCGAGGCGCTCGAGGGCTACCGCATCACGACGAAGGAAATCAAGGACGCCATCTACAACAAGCACGTCGAGCTTCCCGCTGGGCGCGTCGAGACGGGGACGAAGGAGTACGGCATACGCATCATCGGCGAGTACGCCTCCGCCGCAGAGCTTGAGTATCTTCCGATAGCCGTGCGGAACGGCGCTGTGATACGGCTGCGCGACGTCGCGCGCATCGAGGACGGCCTCGAGGACGCGCGCAGCATGTCCATCTACGAGGGCAAGCCGGCGATCATGGTCAGCATAAGAAAGCAGCGCGGCGCGAACGAGGTCGCGCTTTCGCGGCTGATGCACGAGCGCATAGCGGAGCTCAACAAGACCGCGCCGGTAGGCACGAGCCTCGTCGTAGTGTCGGACAACGCGAAGTTCATCATGAATTCGATGAACGGCGTATTCGGCGACATCATCGCCTCGATAATCCTCACCGCTCTCATCATGTTCGTATTCCTGCGCACTCTGCGCGCGACGATAATCGCCTGCATAAGCATCCCCGTCTGTCTGCTCGGCAGCATGTCCGTGCTCTATCTGATGGGGATAACGATAAACAACATGTCGATGATGGGCATCTCGCTCGCCGTCGGAATGGTCGTAGACGCGACGACCGTCATCATGGAGAACATTTCGCGCCACAAGTCGATGGGGAAGAGCGCCTTCCGCGCTTCTGAGGACGGCACGAACGAGATCGCTTTCGCGGTCGTCGCGGGCGCTGCCACGACCCTCGCCGTCTTCGTCCCGGTCGCCTTCATGGGCGGGATGATGGGACGCTACTTCAACGCGTTCGGCGTCACCGTATCCACGACGATAGCCATATCGCTGGTCATCGCGGTGACGCTGACGCCGTTCCTCTGCTCGCGCATCATGGGGCGCTCGCACAAGCCGACGCGCCTTGAGACGGCGCTCGAGCGCCCGTTCCTGCGTCTCGAGGCGCAGTACGAGCGCGCGCTGAAATTCGCCGTCGGACACCGCGCGCTGGTGCTTTCGTCGGGGATAGCGCTCTTCCTCATAGGCATGGTCTTCGCCTTCAATCTAGGGACGGAGTTCTTCCCGAGCGAGGACCAGGGGCGCCTGCGAGTCGAGCTTGAGCTTCCGGCCGACACATCGCTTGAAGTGACTACGGCGATAACGAAGGAAATGGTCGATATAATCCAACAGAATAAATTCGTCGCCTACACTTACGGCGAAATCGGGAGCGGACGCGGCGAGGAGGTCTATAAATCCACGATAAACATTGAGCTGATAGACCGCGCGCTGCGGCCGCGCGCCGCAGTCATAATGCGCGGCCTGCGCGAGGAGCTTTCGCGCTACCGCGACGCCGACATAAAGATGGGCACGTGGGGCAACTCGGACATCGCGCTGGTCGTAATGGGGCCGACGAGCGAGGAGCTTGCGGCGCTGGGCGATCTCATCAAGCGAGACCTGACGGAGAACGCACGCGGCCTCGTAGACATAACGACCGACCTCCAGATGAACAAGCCGCGCATCAACCTGGCGCTGAACCGCGGCCTCGCCGACGACCTGAATGTGAGCATACGCGACCTCTCGGACGAGATGCTGACGTGGTTCGGCGGCGACGACGGCGGCACCTTCAACGACCGCGGATACCGCTACGACATCCGCCTGCGCGCGGAGCGCAGCGGGCGCGACGACCCGGAGAAGGTGCTGAAGACTCTGATAACGACGCAGAGCGGCGCGACGATACCGGCCGAGGGCGTCATAACGAGCTCGATAGGCATGGCGCCGAACGTCATAACGCGCTACAACCGTCAGCATTCGATAGAGATAGAGGCCAACGTCGACGGCATATCGCCGGGCGAGGGCATAGAGATAATGCAGGAAGTGTTCCGCAAATACGCGCCGCAGGACGGCATGTACAGCATGGTGCCGACCGGAGACTCCGAAGACATGCGCGAGAGCTTCCGCTATATGACGGTCGCGCTGATTTTCGCGATAATGCTCGTCTACATGGTGATGGCGATACAGTTCGAGTCGTTCATACACCCGCTGACGGTCATGTTCTCGCTTCCGCTTATGACGGCTGGCTCCTTCGGCCTTCTCGCGCTCGCGGGGCTGCGTATCTCCGTTATGAGCTTCATGGGGATAATCCTGCTCGTCGGCGTCGTCGTCAACAACGCGATTCTGTTAGTAGACGTAATCAACCAGCTCCGCGCCGCGGGGGACGACAAGATAACGGCTGTGCTCAAGGCCGGGCCGCTGCGCCTGCGCGCGATACTTATGACGACTGTCTCGACGCTTATCGGCTCCCTGCCCGTCGCGCTCGCGCTCTCCGAGGGCGGCGAGACGCGCCAGCCGATGTCTGTCGCGGTCATAGGCGGGCTGACGACGTCGACGCTGCTGACGCTGCTCGTCATTCCGGTGGTCTATCTCATCTTCGACGACATAACGGACAGAGTAAAAGGCTCGATACGGCGCTTCAACGCCTACAGGCGTCTAAAAAGCCACGGGAGGGGCGCGTGATGAATAAAAAATTTGCGATTCTGGCGGCGGCACTCGCGCTCGCCGCCGCGGCGGCCCCGTCCTTCGCCGCGGCCCCGCTGGAGATAGGCGAGGCAGTCGCGATAACGATGAAAAACAACTCCTCGCTGCGCTCGCTGCGGCAGGAGCTTATAAAGGCCGAGGCTTTCAAGCTCGCGGCCGACGGCACTCTGCTGCCCTCCGCGACGGTAGACGGGACGCTCGGCTGGCAGCGCGAGCCGCAGACCGACGACGGGGACCGCGACGACGACCGCAGCGCCGAGGCGGCGCTCGAACAGGTGATATACTCTGGCGGGCGCAACAGCGCGATGCGCGCGCAGTCGCCGCAGGTGCGCACGATAGCGGAAATGGCGATAGCCGACGGAGAAAACAGCGCGGCGGGAGAGCTTTTCGCGCGCTTCTACAACGTCCTGCTCCAGAAGAAATGTATCGAAGCCGAGGAAGACGCCGTGAAAACTTCGGAGCTTCATCTGCGCGAAGTGTCGCGCATGTGCGACGTCGGCCTCGCGAACAGGCTCGAGGTGATACGAGCGCAGCAGCAGCTCGCTGAAAACAAGGCGGCTCTCGCGACGGCGCGCGGAGCCTTCGAGGCGGCGAACATTTCGCTGATGAACTACATGGGCATAGAGCCGGCAAACCGCCGCGAGGTGCAGGGCGAGCTTTACGAGCCGGAGATAACGGGCAGCCGCGAGAAGTCGCTCGCGCTCGCCTCGCAGTTCCGCGCCGACCGCCGTCAGCTCGAGGAACAGCTCGGCTATCAGACGAACCAGATAAAGATAGAGCGCAGCGAAATGCTGCCGCAGGTCTCGGCGGGATTCACCGCCGGATGGCTCAGCCCGTACCACCAGCGCGACGAGAGCGGCGACACGTGGCGCGCCGAGCTTCGCATATCCGTCCCGATATTCGACCGCAACGTGACGCGGCGCGCCGTAATGGAGGCGAAGGCCGTGCGCGAGCAGGACAAAATAGCGCTAGAACAGAAGGAGCTCGACATAAAATCCGAGGTCGAGACGGCGTGGACGGAGATAGAGACGAACCGCGAAAATCTCGCCGCATCGGAGGAGGCGCTGCGCCTCGCGCGCGAATCGCTGCGCCTCGCCGAAGTCGGCTACCGCGAAGGGGTAACGCCGCAGCTCGACCTGCTGACGGCGCAGTCCGACCTCACGGCGGCGCAGCTCGAATACAACCGCGCGCAGTACAACTGCATAATAGCCGCCGTCGCGCTCAAAATGACGGAGGGGACGATAACAAAGTGGAACGGGGAGAGCATATGAGATGAAAATACAGAAACGCCCGCGATTCGGAAAGGCCGCGGCGATAACGGCGCTGCTAGTCGCGGTAACGGCGGCGGCCTGGATCTACAGCCGCAGGGAGACGCTCTTCGACAAGCCGGCGGACCCGTCGCTGCTGACGCCGATAGTGAAGACCGAGATAGTCAGAGGCGACGGCACGATATCGAGCCGCATAATCCAGAACATGCAGATAGACGCGCGCGACCGCGTCGAGCTGCTGCCGCGCGTCACGGGGCGGCTCCTCTCGCTCTCCGTCAAACAGGGCGACCGCGTCAAGAAAGGGCAGATAGTCGCGACGCTCGAACACGAGCAGCAGGACGCGCTGATACTCTCCACGATGGCGCAGGCCGCCTCCGCGCGCGCCGACAGCGAGAAGGCGCACGCCGAGATGCTCAACGCGAAGACGGAGCTCGACCGCTACAGCCGCCTCGTAAAAGAGGGCTTCAGCACGCAGCAGCAGTACGACGCCGTGCAGACGCAGTACACCAGCGCCGAAGCCTCCTACCGCGCCGCGCTTGCGAAGGAACGCCAGTACGAGGCCGAGGAGAAGCGCGTGAAGTCCGAGAAGAACGACTACATAATCCGCGCGCCGATAGACGGCGTCGTGCTCGACGACTACTCCTTGACGCCCGGCGCGATGATTTCTCCCTCGTCGCCGATACTCGACATCGCCGACCCGCGTATGCTGAAAGCGACGCTGCGCGTGCCCGAACTCAAAATATTCAACGTCGAGGTCGGGATGCCGGTGACGCTGCGCTTCGACGCGCTGCCCGGCGAGACCTTCGACGGCAGCGTGACGCGCATAGACCAGTACGTCGACCCCGCGACGCGCACGAGCGCCGTCGAAATTGCGCTCGACAACGAAAAGCAAGCCGGCGGCAGGCTGCGTCCCGGAATGTTCGGACAGGCCGCAATCGTCGAAAAGGAATACAAAAACTCGCTGACTGTGCCAGAGGGCGCGCTCCACGCGAGCGAGGACGGTTTTTACGTCTACGTCGTGAAGGATGGCAAAGCCGAGGCGCGCCGCGTGACTGCCGGCATCAGGGAGAGCGGGCGCGTGCGCATAGACGAAGGACTCGCCGCGGGCGACGAGGTCGTCGTCTTCGGCGGCAACAACCTGCGCGACGGAGAGGCCGTGACGGTCAGAAACTGACGCGAATGACGAACGCCCAAAGCCAGACGTCCGACTCTTACCGCGTCGGGATACTGCTCGCCGCGGCGGGCGGCTTCCTCGACGCCTACACTTTTCTCTGCCGCGGCCACGTCTTCGCTAACGCGCAGACCGGCAACATGGTGCTGCTCGGCGTCAGCCTCGCGCGCGGCGACCTCGGCGGCGCGGGCTACTACCTGCTGCCGATAACCGCCTTCTTCGCGGGCATCCTGCTCGCGGAGCTCGTCAAGGAATCCATGCGCGAAAGCCGCTTTATACACTGGCGTCAGGTGATAATAGCCGCGGAAGTGCTCTTCCTGCTCTGCGTCGCCTTCACGCCATCCGGGGAATTTTACGACATGTGCGCCAACGCCGCCGTCTCGTTCATCTGCTCGCTGCAGGTCGAGGCCTTCCGCAAGGTCCACGGACGCGCCTACGCGACGACGATGTGTACCGGCAACCTGCGCAGCGCGACGGAAAACCTCTACAAATACCGCAGCACGGGCGACCGCGAGAAACTGCGCTCCAGCGTCGAATACTTCGGGATAATCCTCTTCTTCATAATCGGAGCAGCGATAGGCGCCGTCGTGACGGCGGCGTTCTCGACGAAAGCCGCCCTCGTCCCCGCCGCCGCGCTCGCCGCGGTGTTCGTCCTCATGTTCCGCGAAAAGCTCTAAACGCCGCACCGTGCGGAAAAGTGTATCTCACACAACACTTTTTTTGCAAAAAAGTGTATCGCGCGGCACACTTTTCCGCAAAACATAAATGTAGTAATATATCTGCAAAGACAAGGAGGGAGCGCAATGGGCATAACGACGGTGACAAGCAGAGAGTTTAACCAATATGCCGGAGAGGCGAAGAAAGCCGCTAACAACGGCCCCGTATTCATCACGGACAGGGGAAAGCCCTCACACGTGCTGCTGAGCTTCGAGGAATACCAAAGGCTGACGCGCAGCGGCCGCAGCATAGCGGAGGCTCTCGCTATGCCCGGCGTCGAAGATGTCGAATTTGAGCCTCCGAAAGCTTCGATAACAGCGGCGGAGGTCGATTTGCCCGATGTTCGTGCTTGATACTAACGTCGTCTCCGAGCTGCGCAAAGCTGCCGCCGGAAAGGCGGACGCAAACGTCGCGGCATGGGCGGCCGAAGTCGACGCTTCGGAGCTTTTCATATCGGCGATAACCGTCATGGAGCTTGAGATAGGCGTCATGCGGATAGAGCGGCGCGATGAAGCGCAGGGCGCCCTTCTGCGCCGGTGGCTTGAAACGCGCGTCCTGCCGGCATTTGAAGAAAGGATTCTTCCGATAGACGCCCGCGTCGCGCGCCGCTGCGCCAGGCTGCACGTTCCGGACATGCGTTCAGAACGCGACGCGCTCATAGCGGCTACGGCGCTGACGCACCGCATGGCCGTCGTCACCCGCAACACTGCGGACTTCGCCGCCACCGGAGTTACTCTTATAAATCCGTGGCTTCCGCGCCGGTAAGCGCTGAGACACAAAGACGGCAAAGGCCGGAGCTTTTCGCTCCGGCCTTTTTACGGCTCCTGCCGCGATTTTGTTGGGAGATTTTTATGCATACGCCGTGTGCCAGGCGGTTATTTTTTCACGGTCTCCTTGTCGAAGTAGCAGCTCTTCAGCAGCTCCGCCATCTGCTCCGGCGTTATCTTGCGCGGGTTGGAGCCGGTGCAGGCGTCGCCGACCGCGAGCTCCGCGACGTGCGGCAGCTTCTCCATGAATTCTTTTTCGTCTATTATGCCGCCCTCGTAGTCCTTGATGCGCGACGGTATATTCAGCTCGGCGTTCATCTCGTTGATGCGATTTACGAGAGCCGCGACGAGTTCTTCCGTCGTATCGCCCTTGAGGTGGATGAAGCGCGCTATCTGAGCGTAGCGCTCCGCCGCCTCGGGCTCGACGGCGTTGAAGCGGATGACCTTCGGCAGGTACATGGCGTTCGCCGCGCCGTGTACGATGTGGCCGCCGCTGAACGCCGCGCCGGTCTTGTGCGCCATCGAGTGAGTGATGCCGAGCAGCGCGTTGGAGAAGGCCATGCCGGCCAGGCACTGCGCGTCGTGCATCTTCGCGCGCGCCGCCATGTCGCCGTTGTAGGACTTGACGAGGTTCGCGTTAATAAGCTCAATCGCGTGCAGCGCGAGCGGGTCGGTGTATTCGCAGTGCATCGTCGAGACATAGGACTCGATGGCGTGGGTCATCGCGTCCATGCCGGTGTTGGCGGTAAGTTTCTTCGGCATCGTCTCGGCAAGCTCCGGGTCTACGATGGCGACGTCCGGCGTGATGTTGAAGTCGGCGAGCGGATATTTGACGCCCTTCGCGTTGTCGGTGATGACCGCGAACGACGTCACCTCGGTAGCTGTGCCGGAGGTCGAAGGGATAGCGCAGAAGCGCGCCTTCGTGCGCAGCGTCGGGAAGCTGAAGGGCACGCAGAGCTGCTCGAAGGTCACTTCGGGATGCTCGTAGAAGACCCACATCGCTTTCGCCGCGTCTATCGGCGAACCGCCGCCCATCGCGACTATCCAGTCCGGCTGGAACTCGCGCATCGCCGCCGCGCCGCGCATGACCGTCTCGACCGACGGATCGGACTCCACTCCCTCGTAAAGGCGCACTTCCATGCCGGCCTCTTTAAGATACTGCTCCGCTTTATCGAGGAAGCCGAAGCGCTTCATGCTTCCGCCGCCGACAACGACGAAAGCCCTTTTGCCCTTAAGACTGCGAAGCTCGGCGAGAGCTCCCTTTCCGTGATACAGATCGCGCGGTAATGTGAATCTTGCCATAATCTATCTCTCCTTCCGACGCGCGGGTTCTATGTCCGCTGCGTTCGTTATCTCGTTCACGTTTATTATTCTAGGACGGCGGCAAAAATTTAGTAGATACTAAAAAGAAATATCGCTATACCGTTATCGATATATCCGTATCAAATGTTCGCCGCCTTGACAAGCCGCGCGCGCAGTCGGACAATGTTGCGCATAATCGCACGAAATAGACGCTCGATACGGAGGTGCCTGATATGCACAAGCTTGTACTGATAAGACACGGCGAAAGCTCGTGGAATAAAGAGAACCGCTTCACGGGATGGCAGGACGTCCCGCTCTCGGAGAAGGGGCTCGCAGAGGCGAAGGCCGCGGGCGAGCTTTTGAAGAAAGAGGGCTACGTCTTCGACAAAGCCTACACGTCGGTGCTGCGCCGCGCGATAAAGACGCTATGGTGCGTGCTCGAGGAGACCGACCTGATGTGGATACCGGTCGAAAAGTCGTGGAAGCTCAACGAACGCCACTACGGCGCGCTGCAGGGGCTCAACAAGGCGGAGACCGCGGCGAAGTTCGGCGACGCGCAGGTGAAGATATGGCGGCGCAGCTACGCGACGCGCCCGCCGCTCCTCGACAGGAGCGACGAACGCTGGCCCGGCAACGAAGCGCGCTACGCCTCGATACCGGCGGACGAGCTTCCGCTCGGAGAGTGCCTCGCCGACACCGTCGCGCGCGTCGTGCCCTACTGGGAGGACGTCATAGCCCCGGACATCCGCGCGGGAAAGCGCATAATAATCGCGGCGCACGGCAACAGCCTGCGCGCGCTCGTGAAATACCTCGACGGAGTGTCTGAGCAGGACATCGTGGAGCTCAACATCCCGACCGGCGTGCCGCTCGTCTACGAGCTCGACGGCGATCTGAAGCCTATAAATCATTACTATCTCGGAGACGCCGAGGCGATAGCCGCGGCGCAGGCCGCAGTCGCGAATCAGGGAAAGGCGAGACAATAAACGCCGCCGCACTGCAGGCCAACGGACAGACACACAGACGCGCCGTCTTTTCGGGAGGCGCGTCTGTTTTTTTGCGCGCGCGGCTGCGCGGCTCCGAGCGCGGCCGCTTCTTGGTTTTTTAATATAAACTAGGCAGACGTTCGAAAACCTGAAAGAAAGGAAAACCGACATGAATTTTACCATTATGACGATCGAAGGCTATCTGCAAAAGCTCGCGGAAGACGAGCGGAGCGCAGCGACGATAGACAAATACCGGCGCGACCTTCTCCGTTTCCGCGATTTTCTGCATGGAAGCAAACATCTGGATAAAAACGCCGTGCTGCGGTGGAAGGAATCGCTGATCGAAGCGGGGTACGCAAGTTCCTCGATAAACGTGATGCTCGCTCCGGTCAACGGGATGCTGTCGTTCGCCGGACGCCCGGAACTGCGCGTGAAGTTTCTGAAGCGCCAGCGCTCCGCTTTCCGGGACGAACGCCGCGAGCTCGGGCGCGCCGAATATATAAAGCTTCTCAAGACGGCTCGCAGAGAAAAAAACGACCGCCTCGGCCTTATCCTGGAAACTATATGTTCGACCGGCATACGGGTATCCGAACTGGCCTTCGTAACCGTAGAAGCGGCGCGCGCCGGACGGGCCGAGCTGATGCTCAAGGGCAAATGCCGGCGCATACTCTTCCCAGCCGCGCTCGTAAACAAGCTGCTGAGCTACTCCGCAAGGCTCGGGCTTACGCGCGGCTTCATATTCAAGACGAAGAACGGAGCGCCGGTGAGCCGTAACTGGATATGGAAAGAGATGAAAAAGTTGGGCGCGAGGGCCGGCGTGGCCGCGAGCAAAGTGTTCCCGCACAATCTGCGCCACCTTTTCGCGAAGATATTTTATGAACTCGACCGCGACATTTCAAAGCTCGCCGATCTTCTGGGACACAGCAGCATAGAGACGACGCGGATATATATCGCCACCGACGGCGGCGAACACCGGCGCCAACTAAATAAAATGAGGCTGATAATGTAATTTCGCTTACGTTGCCATAGTCGCGCTGACGGCGCGGCGCAATATGGCAGGAAGGTGATAAAAAACGGCTAAATATTCGTTTTATAAAAGGCGGGGAAAACTCCCCCAGGCGGGCTGTATCCCTCGTAACCGGGAAAACGGCGTCAGGCGCGCGCGGTTCATCGCCCCGACGCAGAGGAAAGAAGCGTTATTTCACGCTGAATGCCGTTCGGGAACTTGATTTTTTGTGCATGGTAATGTTATAGGGGATGTTGCGTACAATATATTTTTATATTAAAATGCTTCACAATAACTTTTCAGGCAACGTAAGCGAAATTACGTGCGCCGCGCCGCCTTTCTCAAATAAAAAACGCCGGGCGCGGCGGACGCAGCGAGCGCAAATACACCTGATGGGGCGTGTTTAATAAAAAATTTCATGACAGGAAGGTGCCAAACGTGAAGAGAAACGTATCCATGCTGCTTTTCCTCTTCATCCTAACCGCCTCGCCTCCGGCGTTCGGAGACTCGCCTCTGCCGACCTTCGACAAGGAAGCGGTGGAGACCTATCCGTACATGCGGACGGGAGACATGAACATCATGGTGGACGACCCTGATATAAGGCCGCCGGCCGGATACAGGGGCGGCAACACCGGGACGGAGGACGAGCCGGCGTTTTTCGTCAGGTCGATCAGGCTCACCGGCTATCAGGTGCTTCGGGGGAGCGGACTTGACGAGATACTCGCCCGCTACAGCGGGCGGAACGTCAAAGTCAAAGAGCTTCCGCTGCTCACCGCCGCGATCACGGAATACTGCCGCGAACGCGGCTACACGATACCGCTCGCCGCCATCCCGGAACAGGAGGTAAAAGACGGCGTGCTGGAGGTAAGGATCTACACAGCGACCTACGACGGCGTAGAGATAACTGCCAATTCGTCTGACATTTACGACAAGACGCTCCGCCGCTACGTGAGCTGCCTCAAGCGCGGCGACGTAATCACAGACCGGCGGCTCGAGACCGCAGTCAACAACCTCAACGACCTTCCAGGCGTGCAGGCGCGCGCGGTACTCAAGCCCGGCTCTAAGCCGGGCACTACGAAAATCGACATAGAGGTGCGGAAACGAAAGGTCTGGAACAACTACGTCTTCGCCGACAACGGCGGCAGCGAATACTCCGGCCGCTACCGCTTCGGCTTCAACACGGAAATAAACAACCCTTCGCGCACAGGCGACAAAATCATAATAAGCGGCATGATAACGGACGAAGAGACCAAGAATTACAGCGTCCGCTACGAGACGCCGCTGGGCAGCCGCGGCACGCGCGCCGGCGTCGCGTTCAGCCAGACGAACTACGACTTTGCCAACACCGCGTTCAGCGCCCCCGGCTTCAACCTCGACAGCTCGGGAGAATCGCGCGGCGTCAGCGTCTACGGCATGACGCCGCTCTACCGAAGCAAGGCCGCGCGAGTGACGCTCATATACGGCTACGACCGCCGCGACATAGAGGAAGAGCTTCGCTGGCGCGAGTACGGGCTGAAACTCTCCGAGGCGGATAAGGACGCCAACGTCTGGCACATAGGCATTACCGGAAGCTGCTACGAGCCGAACGAGTTCCTTCAATACAGCCTCGTCTACTGGTACGGCGATATATCCACCGACGGCGGAGCCTACTACGACGGAAGCTATCAGAAGCTCACCGCCGACTTCCTCAAGATATGGTACGCGGGACGCTTCAACTACCGCATACGCGCCAAAGGACAGCTCGCAAGCCGCGCGCTCGACGGCAGCGAGCAGTTCTTCCTCGGCGGCATAAACGGCGTGCGCGCTTACGCGAACGGCGACGGCTACGGCGACACGGCCTACACCGCGACGGGCGAAGTCCGTTACGGCCTCGGCGTTCCGGGGCTCGAGCTCGCCGCCTTCATAGACGCCGGAGCGGCGAAAAACCTCGAAAGCGGCGTCACAGACCACCTCGCAGGCTGGGGCGTCGGCCTGCGGTACTCGAAGCCGAACGACTGGCACGCGCAGCTCGACTACGCCCACAAGATAGACGGCCGTCCCGACAGGACGGAAGAGGGCGACGACGACGGCAGGATATGGTTCCAGCTCTACAAGATGTTCTGACGCGCGCCCGGCGCACTGCCGCCGGACGTATTGGAAAGGAAGGAACGACACTGATGATAAAGCAAAAACTGAAAAAGGCCGCGGCCTTCGCCGTGCTTTTCTGCTTCACGTCGCTCACGGGCGCTCAGCCGCTCTACGCGATACCGGCGAACACGCAGCTGCCGACCGTTGACAATTCGTTCACTCCCATAGGTGGCGTGAATATACCGGGCATCAACGAAATTCAAAACAACACAATGAACATCACGCAGACGGATATAACCTCCGTCATAAAATGGGAAAATTTCTCAATAGGCGCTGACGCGACTGTGAACTTCACAGGGCCGAAAGACGGCTTCAACTCGCTGAACTTTGTCAACAGCGGCGCTGTTTCTGAAATCTACGGGCAGCTCAACGCGCTCGGCGGCAACATATTCATAGCGAACCCCGCAGGCGTGAGCATAGGCAACTCCGCGCAGATAAACGTAGGAAGCCTCTACGTGACGAACAGGGAAATCGACGAAAGAGCGTTGCTCAACACGCTCACGGGCACGTCCGGCACCGACGATATAAGGGCGTTTATCGCAAAGCAGAACGCTCAGGGAACGGCCGAACTGATGAGCCTCGGCAGCATCATCAGCACGAACAACAAAGTCACCTTCGACGGCGACAGGATAGTCATAGACGCCGACCGCCTCTACACAAAATCAGACGGGACGAAGATGATGAACGTGGAAACAAACGCAATCACGGGCCTCACAGTCCATACGAGCGACGCTGACAAGCTCATACTCGGTTACTCGGCGTATGACGGCAGCACATACGCGAACAAGGACAAGACCTTCACGCTGAATGTAAATTCGACGGCAAACGGAGCAAAGTCAAACAGCGCGCAGGGCTACATGTGGGTCGAAAACGCCGAACAGCTCCAGGCGATGAATACGAACCTGAACGGCTGGTACGCCCTGCGCAATTCGATAGACGCGAACGCGACGGCGAACTTCACATCGATAGGAACAGCATACAATTCAGCGTTTTCCGGACGCCTTGACGGCCTCGATTACAGTATATTCGGGCTGAATATATCGGTCGCCGGCAATGGTCCAGCAGGGCTTTTCGGTTACACAAACGGCGCTCATATACGAAACTTTACTCTTAATTCCGGTTCAGTGTCGGGCAATACTCTAGTCGGTTCAGCCGTGGGGCATGCGCGCGGCGGCGTTATAGAAAATATTACAAACACACTGACAGTAAGCGGCAATCGTCAGGTTGGCGGTATCGTCGGATATACCGATAATGTCGCGATGTCCAATCTCATCAACACGGGGACAGTAACAGGAGACATCAGCGGCAATTCGATAGGCGGCATCGTCGGATACATGTACGGCGGCGCCCTCGGCGGGACTACCTACAACCTCGGCGGCGTCAGCGGCGGTCACGACGTCGGCGGAATCGTTGGTTACGCATACGGCGCGACTATAGGAGGCGGCGAGTTCCGGATATACAACCAGCTCAACGTGACGGGACAGTACGACGCCGGCGGAATCGTCGGCAACTTGGAGAACGGCACGGTGACGAACACCGCGAACTACGGCAGCGTGACGGCGAACGGCTGGACGGAAGACACATACAGATACCACACGGCTGAAACAGACAAAAATTCGGCCAACCTCAACGGAGCTGAGCTCTCTGACGGCGTCGCGTCCATAAACGTCAACGCCGCGAACGCGGGCGGCATCGCCGGAAAATCGAACGGCGGCACGATAACGAACGTCACGAACGAGGGCAGCGTGACCGCCGGACAAGGCACTCTTGACGGCGGCGCGAAATACTACACCGCTGGCAATGTCGGCGGTATCGTCGGACGCGCGGAAAACACGGCCATAACAAAAGCCGAAAACAAAGAAAACACAGTTGCGGGCGCGCATAACGCCGGCGGCATCGCGGGCTACCTTACGGGGAGCAGCTCGATAGACGGCGGCGTCAACAACGGCGGCGACATCACGGCGACAGGCGCGCGCAAGTACGGAGACATCGGCTTCGCCACGGAGTACGTTCGTTCGGACGCCGGCGCCAACGAAAAATTCATCGTCGGCAATATCGGCGGCATTGCCGGCTACGTCGAGGGCGGCAACGCGAAGGTGAGCAGCTCCGGCAACCGCGGCACTGTACATTCTGCTTACATAGACGGAGACGTAGTGCCGGATACCGCCAAAGCCGCGAACGTCGGAGGCGTAGTCGGGAAGATCGACAGCGACACGACGGGGACGGAAGAAATTCTCGATTCCATAAAAGGCGATTACGGCAACGCGACCGTCTCCAACTCCTACAACACGGGAGACGTGCAGGGCTACACGGGAGTCGGCGGCGTAGTCGGCATGATGTACAACGGCTCAGTCGCGGGGTCGTACAACCTCGGCTCGGTAAGCACCACGCGTCAGATCGCTGCAAGCGGCGGAACCAACATTGAGCCGCTCAACATGGGCGGCGTAGTCGGCGACACGACGGAACAGACGGACGCGCAGGCCGTCATCTACGACGTGTACAACGCGGGGCAGATAGGCGACGAGAACTTCACATACTTCGCGCGCCACGCCGGCGGCGTCGTAGGCCGCCTCTCGGGCTATCTCGAAAAGGCCTACAACACCGGCGACATATACAACAAGGACACGACCGTCGGAGGCGTCGTCGGCTGGTGGTACAACGGCGGCATAAAGGACGTATTCAACACCGGCAACATAACCGTCCGAGCCGGCACGGAGCTTCAGGTAGGCGGAATAGTCGGCGCGTCCAGCGCACAGAGCGGCTTAGAGCTTTCAAACGCATACAACCTCGGCACGATAAGGGGCTTTCAGGACTCCGGCGCAGCGATTATGGTGGGCGGCATAATCGGCAGGGTGCGCGGCGGCTACAACACTACCATCAGCAACGTCTACGCACTCGGCAACATCTATGCGGCGACACGCAATGCCGATGACAATTACCAGTCTACCGGGACGGGGCTGGGCGCGATATACGGCATAGGCGCGGGACAGAACATTGACGGCTACACTCCGAATCTTTCACACGCGAACTACATAAAGCCGGAAACCACCGGCACGGGGAACGACCAGTTCCGCAACCTCAGCAACAGCAACGGCAATAACGTCAAAATAATAGAATACGCGGACAGAGGCGACGCCGATAAATACGACCTCACCAAATTAGAAAAGCTCGACGGCGACGACTGGAGCGTAAACGACGGCGACTGGCGCATCTACGCAAACGGCACGCCGATACTGAACGCCTTCACGCCGAACATGGCGGCAAGCGACGGCTGGAAGGATACGGAAGGCATTACCGGCGTCCAGTACGGCACCGCCTATAACCCGTTGCTGACGATACTGAATGTCAGCGATAACGTCAGCTTCAACTGGGGCGGCCTCGGCCTGACGAGCGCGGGCGGCCTCGCGGTCTACGGCGGCGGCCTGACGCTCGACGGCTTCACCTCGGGCGGCGCCGGGCGTTATTTCGGCGGCACGCTCTACAGCGACGGAGCGCTTAATGTGAGCGGTACGAGCGGCGGATTCTTCAACCTCGGCAGCGCGGCGCGGCTCTACGGCTCGTCCGTAACGCTCGACTCGCAAGGCGGAGACATTACGTTATACGGCTCCGTGACCTCGACTAACGGCGGCATAACGATAAACGGCGGCGGCGTCGAGATACTCGGCTCGCTCACAGCGTCGAAGATCGGCAAAGATACGACGGTAAACGGCATAGCCGCAGGCGCGGAAATCAAGCACGACGACACCTCCGGCCTAAGCACCCCAGACAACGCGATGACGTCCGTCTCCGACATGCACTCCTTAACTGTAAAGGGAGATAAAGACGGCGACATCACAGTCAGCGCGCAGGGCGGCGCGGAGATTCTCTACGGCAACCTCGGAACCGGAAGCGTATCGGCTGGCGGTAATCTCTCCGTGACGAGCGCAAACGGAGCCGTATATGCCGACTCCGACGTAAGCGGCGTGAACGGGAACATCTCGCTCGAGGCCGGCGGCGAAGCCCTGCTCGACATCACGAACGTGGCGAAGGCCAACGCCGGCGAAGACGACCCGAACGGCACGAACGCGCTGCATACGTTCCTGGACAACTACAGCGGCGAGAACGGCAAAACGATAACGCTCAAAAGCGCCAACGACGACGTAATAATAGCGATAGACATGTGGGAAGACAGTGAGGGCGCGTTCGGCCTCGGCAAGTACGACATAACCGGCGGCGCGAAACTGACGGACGCACTGAGCGATCTCAACCTCGGCGGGCTGAAAGCGGAAGAAGCCGTCCGCATCTGGGTCGGCGACGCGGAACAGCTCAAGGGCATACAGACTTACGCGGAAAGCAACAAAGACAGCAAAATTCTCGGCTACAATTTCGCGCTCAGGGACAACATCGACGCGAGCGCGCTCACAGGCTTCACGTCAATCGGCAAGGACGCGGCGAACGGCTTCTCCGGCGTATTCGACGGGCGCGGCTTCCGCGTCATCGGGCTGACCGCCGAGGGAGAAAACGCCGGCATATTCGACACGCTGACAGGCACGGTGCATGACCTCCGCGTCTACTCCTCCACGTTCAGCGGCACGGACAACGCGGGCGCGATAGCGGGCGTCAACAAGGGCGAGATAACCGGCGTCACGACCTTCGGCAACCACGTCGAAGCCGCAGGCGCGGCGGGCGGCATAGCGGGCGTCAACTCAGGCACGATAGCCGCATCCAACGCCTCCGACTCCGTGATCGCTAACGGCGCAAATGCCTCCGCTGGCGGCGTCGCCGGTATCAACAATGAGAAGGGCGAGATAGGCGCGGACGGCTCACAGGTAACGGCGGACAGCGCGGTAACGTCCGGCGCAAACGGCGCGGCGGCCCTCGGCGGCGTCGCCGGCGACAACAAAGGCAGCGTGCTGCTCGCCAACAGCCTCGGCGTGACCAACGGCGCGGGCGCGGACAACATCGGCGGCATAGCCGGCGTCAACTCCGGCGAGATGAAAAGCCTCTACAACGAAAGCATAGTGACCGGTAAAACCGACACAGGCGGCGTCGCCGGAACCAACAGCGGCACGATAACCAACGCCGTCAACGCGACGAACGTCACCGGCACGGAAGAAAACACCGGCGGCCTCGTCGGGAAAAACTCCGGCACGGTGGACAGCGGCCGCAACGCGGGCGTTGTAACCGGCGTCAAGAACGTAGGCGGCATGGTCGGCCACAACGCGGACAAGGGCGCGGCGCTTAAGAACCTATCCAACGCCATAAACGCCTCGATAAACGGGCAGACCAACGTCGGGGGAATAGCCGGAACCAACGACGGAACGATCAACAACGAAAACGCGCTCGTCAACGAAGGCACCGTAACGGGAACTACGAACGTCGGCGGCATCGCGGGGATGAACAACGGCACTATACAGAACGTAGATAACCAGACGCTCGTCCTAGAAACCGACGGCGCCGGGGGGCAATACTTCGGCGGCATCGCGGGCGTCAACAACGGCACAATAACAGACGCGACGAACACGAGCAGCGTTACCGCGAGCGGCGCGGCGTTCGTCGGCGGAATCGCCGGACAGAACGGAGAAGACGGACTGCTTCTCGGCGAGCTGACCAACGAAGGCAGCGTCACCGGCAAAGGCAGCGTAGGCGGCCTCGTAGGCTCGAACAGCAACGATGAGCTGCTCAAGGGCACGGCGGGCAAGCGCATCACCGTCACCAACAAGGGCACCGTAACCGCAACCGAAGGCAGCGCGGGCGGCATATTCTACGAGAACACGGGAAACATAGAATACGCCGACCTAACGAACACCGGCACAGTCATCGGGAAGCAGCAGTCCAACACGGGCGGCCTCTTCGGAATCAACAGAGGAAACATCACAAATTCGACGCTCGCCAACAGCGGCACGGTTGAAGGCGGCAAAAACACCGGCGGCCTCATAGGCAGCAACAGCGGAAACGTGTCGAGCTCCACGCTGATAAACACAGCGGACGCCGTAGTCAACGGCGGCGATAACACCGGCGGACTGATAGGCTGCAATACAGGCGAGATAGCGGGCGGACGCAACGAGAATGATACTATGTACGCCGACCGCATCGTCAACAACGGAAACGTCAAAGGCGGCGACAGCACCGGCGGCCTCATCGGCTACAACGCGGAAGACGGCTCGCTCTACGCGGCTTACAACACCGGCGGCGTGAAGGGCGATAACAACGTAGGCGGCGTCGTAGGGACTAACGCGGGAACCGTCAGTTCCGTATTCAACACGATAATGACGAAGGACGGACAGGGCGAAGAAGTCGCGGGCGCGTCGAACGCCGGCGGCATCGTCGGGAACAACAGCGGCACGCTGACCGATGCCTACAACACGACCGCGGTCGCGGCGAACGGCACGAAAGGCAGCGCAGTCGGCGAAAACAGCGGCACCATAAAGAACGTCTACGCGACGAACACGGACGGAAAGCTCATAGGCCAGACGACCGACGGCGGGAGTGCGCAAAACGTCTACACCTTCGCCGCGGACGACGGCTCCGCGGCATACATAGGCGGCGACGCGCAGAAGCAGAGCGGAAGCTACGACGGCTTCGACTTCACCGGAACGTGGAAAAACTACGACGGCTGGTCGATGCCGATGCTCGCCGTGTTCCTGACGAAAGCCCAGTACAACGACAATAGCGACCTCACATACAACGCGGGCGAACAGAAGGCCGACGGCAGTTTCACGGCGGCGGACGGACTGACAGCCAATGAGAACACCGGAAACCAGCTTCTTCTACAGACCGCCCACAAGGACGCAGGTCAGCATATGGCTTATTATTCGAGCCAGATAGCCTCTTCCACCGACGATGATGGAACATTCAACCCCAACAACCTCGGCTATGACATCGATAATAACAGCTATACGATAAAGAAGGCGCAGCTCGACGTAATCCTCAACGACATTTACCGCACGTATGGAGACGCCGCGATGTACGATAAAGACGGCAATGCGACGGACTACGGCCTCTCGCTCAGAACGGGGCTTAACGAGGCGATGCTGGCCGAGCTTGCCGGAGGGCTCTCTATGTCTGATGTCATCGACGGCGCAGTCCACGGCCTCGCAAACGGCAAAACCACTAACAACGCAGGGACATACGCTTGGAGCGCCCTCGTAACGCTGGCTCAAAGCCTCACAAAGAATTACCAGCTTGACGCGAACGGGGCCAGTTCCATGCGGGCCGGCGGCGGCAGCTCTTACGTCAACAAGGCCGGCGTAACAATCAGCGTCAATGACGCCTCAACGACCTACGGAACGGCGTTCGACAAGAACGGCTATGGGCTGACCTTCGGCGGATTGGTAAACGGCGACACGGCGGACGGTCTGCTCACGGAAATCGGCGACGTGGAATACACTAACACTGCGGCGCTCGGCGGCACGGATGGGAAATGGACGGCGAACGCCGGAGACCATGAAAACGCTGTTGGTGTAACCGGCGTCGGCGAGCTCAAGAATTACAATATCGTCGAGATAAACAACGGCGACGCACACATTGAAAAGGCATCGCTCACGATCACCGCCGACGACCAGAACGTCATGCCAGGCGTCAAGCCGTCGTATACCGGAACGACGCCGGAGCGGCTCGCCGCAATGCTCGTGAACGGCGACAAACCCGGCGGATTCAGCTACGTTTTCGGCGTCGCGGACGAGAGCATCGAAGGGCTTCCGGGCTTCTATCCCGGCGCCGTCGGGCTGTTCGCCGGCGGAGATTTCTACGGCGGCGGCGTTTACGACTGGAGCGCGCTCAGCCCCGTATTCGCAAACTACGACGTGACAGTGGTCCCTGGCTCGCTGACAGTCGTCGCGCCCTACAATCACGGACACCTCCACGGCAACGGATGGAGCCGCATAATCAATTTCGCCGAGCGCAAAGCCGAAATACATTTCCGCGACGGCGGCATGCTATACGACTCCGGCATCTAGTCCCCGCCGGCGGTCAGAAACGACGAAAAAATCCGTCCGCGTAAATGCGGGCGGATTTTTTGCGCGCGCCGCCGGAAACTGTAAGATATAATAACGGCGACATGCCTGCGAAGGGGGACGCGCTTATGAAGCGAGGCGTAAAGCTCTGCAACCTGATACTTCCGATATGGCTGCTGTGGCTCGTCCCGACGGCGTGGATTTTCATACTTCCGGCGAATTTCGTCATCGACCTGACAGTTTCGGCGCTCGCGCTGCGTTTATCCGGCGTGGGCGGAATCGGAAAAGTTTTGAAAGTTTCCATCCTGCGCACGTGGCTCTGCGGCTTCGCCGCGGATTTCGCCGGGACGGCGCTGATGCTGTCGCCGCTGATAATAAGCGAGACCGCCCTGAAAAACGCGCCGGGCTGTGAATGGGCCGGGAAGCTGGCATATCGTCTGACGGTAAACCCTTTCGGCGGCGCGCTCCCGCTGCTATGGACTTTCGCTTCCGTCGCGCTCGCGGCCTTCGTCATTTACAGGCTGAACTATAAATTCTGCTTCCGCCGCGCGGAGATGAGCGACGCACAGCGCGGGCGCGTATCGCTCGCGCTCGCTGCGTTCACCGCGCCGTGGCTCTTTTTCCTGCCAGCGTCCTGGCTGTACGGATTTTAGGATGCGGGGCGCGCCAACCGTAAGCAGCGCGCCGCCGCGTCCGCTCCGCCGAAACCTCGCGGACTTGACGGAACGCGCGAGGCTCATGTAAACGCGCGGACGAGGGCGCGCGTTATTCCCTTTCGTGTGAATTTAGTAACTATACGGATTTTTCTGTTAAAATACATACGGGGTACATTCTTTTCAAAGCGGAGGGAAACGGTTTGACAGAAGTAGTAATCTGCGTCGGAAGTTCCTGCCATATAAAGGGCGCGCGCCGCGTCGTCGAAGGGCTGACCAAGCTCGTCAAAGAGAGCGGAATGTCCGACCTCATAAAGCTCTCCGGCTCGTTCTGCATGGGAAGGTGCGAGGAGCCCGGCGTTTCGGTCAAGGTGAACGGCGAGATACACTTCGTCGATCCCGACCGTGTGGAGGAATTTTTCAGAGACGTTATCGTGGGGAGTCTGTGATGAAATATATCAACGTGGCGGAAGCCAACTGCAAGAACTGCTACAGATGCCTGAAGGTCTGCCCGGTCAAGTCTATCAAGTTTATGAACAACAAGGTCGAGGTGATCCAGAACGAGTGCATACTCTGCGGCCGCTGCATCCGCAACTGTCCGCAGCACGCTAAATCCCTCGTCCACGACATAAGCGGCATAAAGCAGATAGTCAAGAACAGCGCGCGCAAGAAGATAGCCGCGCTGGCCCCGTCGTACATAACCTCGTTCGGCGCTGAGAACCGCCATAAGCTCGCCGGAGCGCTCCAGCGGCTCGGCTTTTACGCAGTCGAGGAGACGTCCGTCGGCGCGCACGCGGTGACGAAGGAATATGCGAGGATCTTGGCGAGCGACACGATGGACAACATGATTACGACATGCTGCCCGTCTATAGTATTCCTCGTGCAGAAGCATTTTCCGACGCTGACGCAGTATCTCGCGCCGGTGCTTTCGCCGATGGAGGCCCACGGCGCGTTTCTGCGCAAAAAGTACGGCGGCGACGCTTTCATAGTGTTCTTCGCGCCCTGCATCTCTAAGATAGAGGAGGCGCGCCTTTCCGAGAAGCGCTATATAGACGCCGTCGTCACCTTCAAACAGCTCGCCGCGTGGTTCGGCGAGGAGGGCGTGAACCTCGCGGAGACGCAGGAGGGCTATTTCGGCAACGACCCGAGCTCGTCGGCGATCTATCCGATATTCGAGGGCATCGTGAAGGACGTGAAGGCGAATCTGCCGGAGGACTCGGACGTCTTCAGGCAGTACACCTTCCTCAGCAAACAGGGGGCGAAGGACGTTTTCGAGCTCTTCACCGAGATGAGCGAGGGGCGGCTGCACCACTGCTTCATCGAGACGAGCGCATGTTACGGGAGCTGCATCAACGGCCCGGAGAAGCTCGACGACGGCTATTACCCCGTCAGCAACGGCATGAACATGATGCGCTACCTGCGCGCCGAAAAAAACATACGCGAGACGGACCTGTCCGGCATCGACCTGCGCCGCGATATACGCCCCGCGCCTCCTAAGCGCGACATCCCGGACGAGGAGACGATACGAGCGATACTGGCGCAGATAGGCAAGACGAAGCCTGAACACGAAATAAACTGCGGGAGCTGCGGCTACCGCACATGCCGCGACAAGGCCATCGCCGTTTATCAGGGCAAGGCCGAGCTGCACATGTGCCTGCCCTACATGAGCCAGATATCTGAAACGCTCGCGAACGTCACGCTCTCCGTCAGTCCCGACTACATCATCGCCGTAGACCGCGACCTCCGCGTCAAGGAGTGCAATCTGGCGGCACAGCATCTGCTCAAGGTGACGCGCAGCGAGATAACGGGGCGGCGTATCGAAGATTTCCTCGACCCGGTCGACTTCGCCGTCGCGGTCGGCGAAGAACGCAGCATCCCGCTGCACAAGGTATGCTACGACGACCGCGGAATAATAGTAAACCAGACGGTCATATTCATACCGGAACAGGGACTCGCGATAGCCTTCCTCCACGACATAACGGAACAGGAACAGAAAGCGGACGCTCTGAACAAACTCAAGATGGAAACGATGGAAATGGCGCAGAACGTCATCGACAAGCAGATGACGGTCGCGCAGGAGATAGCGAGCCTGCTCGGCGAAACGACCGCCGAGACCAAAGTGACTCTTACCAAGCTCAAGGATCTGATAGTGTACGATGGAAACGACAACGACTGAAAGCCTCTGCATAGACGCATGCTATAACAGCCTGATAAAGAAGAACGAAGAGCTCTGCGGCGACCGCGTGGAAGTCATAGACACGCCGGAAAGCACGCTGCTCGTGCTCTCCGACGGCCTCGGCAGCGGCGTCAAGGCCAACATCCTTTCGACGCTCACGTCGAAGATAATCTCGACGATGATAAGCCGCGGCGCGTCCATCGAAGACACCGTGGACACGATAGCCCACACCCTTCCGGTCTGCAAGGTGCGCGGCATCGCCTACTCCACCTTCATGATACTGCACATCAGCAAAGACGGCAAAGGCTACGTGGTCGAGTACGACAACCCGCCGTGTATGCTGATACGCGGCGGGCGGCACATACCGTTCGACTACGACGAAAAAACAATAGAAGGCAAACTCGTGCGCGAAAGCCGCTTCACGGCGCAGCCCGGCGACTACTTCGTGATAGTCAGCGACGGAGTGACGCAGGCCGGCATGGGCGAAACGCTCGCCTTCGGCTGGGGCTGCGACGAGGTCGCGGAATTCCTCTGCGGCCCGTGCGGCGAAAAGCTCTCCGCGCCGCGCGTCATAGAGCGCGTGCTCGACGTGGCGAAGGACCTCTACCTCGGCAAACCCGGCGACGACACCACAGTCTCCGTCGCGCACATAATGGTGCCTCAGACAGTCAGCCTCTTCTCAGGCCCGCCCAAAAACCCGGAAGACGACTCGCGTCTCGTGCGCGAATACATCGAGACGCCGGGCCTCCACGTCGTAAGCGGCGGCACAAGCTCCGAAATACTCTCGCGCGAACTCAAGCGCCCGCTGCGCGTCAACATCGACTACACGGACATGGACATACCGCCGACCGCGACGATAGAGGGGATAGACCTCGTCACCGAAGGAGTAATGACGTTAAAGCGCGTCATAGAACTAGTGGAGGAATACCGCATGCGCCCGGCCGCGCCGGAATTCACGGCGGAGCTCGACAATGAACACGGAGCCGCGAAACTGGCGAAAATACTGATAGAGCGGTGCACGCACCTCAAGCTCTTCATCGGCAAGGCGGTCAACCCGGCGCACCAGAACGCCGACTTTCCAACCGAGCTGCGCGTAAAATTCCGCCTCCTCGACGACCTGGCTGAATCGATGACGAAACTGGGCCGCCACGTCGAAAAGAGATACTATTAGACGAAACGCAAAAAACGCCGCTCCGCGCAAACGGGGCGGCGGCTTTTCATAAACGCGAGCGATTCCGCAAAAGCGCGCCGCGCGGTAAAATCAGAGCCTACTCTTCAAAACGACCTCGAGGTGATAAATTTGTCCGAGCTCTTCCGATTTCTGGCGAAATACGCCGCGCGCGGCGCGCCGTCCGCGATAACCGGCGGCGGAGGAAAAACGTCGCTGCTCTACGGCCTCGGCGCGGAGCTTGAAAAACACGGGCGCGTACTGCTCACGACCACGACCAAAATTTTCCGTCCGAAGCCCGAAGAATGCCGCGGCGTCTTCATCGGCCCCGCGCGGCTCTGCGCGGAATTCCTGCGGGCCGCGCCGGAACGCTCCAAACTCACCGCCGCATCCGGAGAAAAAGACGGCAAGCTCATAGGCTACGCGCCGGAAGAAATAGACGCGCTCGCACGATGCGGCGCGGCGGACTTCGCTGTAGCCGAATGCGACGGCTCGCGCGGACGGCCGCTCAAATTTTACGAAGAATGGGAGCCTCCCGTGCCGGAGACCAGCGCCGCCGTATTCGCCGTAATGGGAGCGTACGCCGCCGGCGCCGCGATAAACGACGAAAACATCTTCCGCGCGGACAAATTCCGCGAACTGCACGGCGCGCATGAAAAAGCCGCCTCGTTAAAGACGCTGCTGTCATACCTGCTCCACGCCGAAGGGCCGCTGAAAAACGCGCCGCGCGCGGCGAAAAAAATACTAATCATAAACAAATGGGAAACGCTGGACGAAAAGCGCGCCGCTGAGACAGAGGCCATATTCCCGGCTCTGCTTGAAAAATACGACGCCGTCTGCGCAGCGTCGGCGCGGCGCGGCGAACTCTACGCCGTAAAGGAGAAATAACGATGGACGCGATACTGCTCGCAGCCGGCCTGTCCAAACGCATGGGCCGCCAAAAGCTGCTGCTCCCCTTCGGAAACAAAACAGTGCTCGAAACAGTGATAGACAACCTGCGCGGCGCGGGAATAGAAAAAATACACGCCGTCATCTCGCGCGAAGTCGCAGCCGCGCTGTCCAACCTTCCGCCGTGCGTCGAGACGCGCGTCAACGAAGCGCCCGAACGCGGACAATCGAGCTCGCTCGCCATAGGTTTGGAAATGCTCGGCGAAAGCGGCGACTTCCTCATAATGCTCGGGGATCTCCCACTCGCCGCGTCCGAAGCGATAGCCGCGCTAGCGCGCCGCTTCGACGCGCTTCCGCCCGAAAAAACGCTGCTCGCCCCCTGCCGCGCGGGAATCTTCGGCCACCCGATGTTCTACCGCGCCGTCTGGCGCGAACGCTTCCGCGGCGCGCAGGGCGACGCAGGCGGCAGAAAAATCGTAACGCAATACGAACATGAAATAGAACGCATCGAAGCCCCCGACTGCCACTTCAAAGACATGGACACGCCGGAAGAATACGAGGAAAGAGTGCGCCAGGCGATAAGTGGCGCGAACGTGCGGGGAGAGAGTATAATATAGCGTCGCGTTTTCGCGTTTTGTTGAAACCATATTGAATTGGTAAAGGCTGCTCATACAGATAGGAGCGGTCTTTTTTATGTGCCCGTATAGGAATAATTTATTATTAAATTTTACTAAATCAATATGGAATATATGATATAATAATTACAGAAAAAACAACGAAAAGGTGATTTGTCATGGAACGTTACGCCCACATCAGTAAAGACTTCAGAACGCAGACGCTTGACGAACATCTGAGAGGAACCGCGGAACTCTCGGCAAAATTTGCAGCCGTTGCAGGCATGGAGCGACTCGCAAAAATATTAAGCAAACAACATGACGCAGGGAAAAACTCGCATGGCTGGCAATGCTATCTCAAGAAGAGCTCCGGCTTCGATACAAGCATACCTGATGCCGAATGCGACAAAGGCTCCCATTCTGACGCAGGGGCCGTTTATATGCTGAAAAATTTCCCGAAGCCTCTGAACCTTCTGCTTGCGTACGTCATAGCCGGACATCATGCCGGTCTTCCGGATTTTTACGGCAGCGGACACGGCAAGGGACTTCTTGAACGATTTTTCGACGACGGCGAACGACTCAAAACAGAGCTGCTCGACGCGGCGGGAGAATACGCGAACATGCCTCTGCCTGAATGGTGTACGCCGTACGAACTAACCAGATTTTATAAAGAATATACGAAAGAATATATTCACATGTGGGGGCGATTCCTTTTCTCGTGTCTCGTCGATGCAGACTGGCTCGACACGGAACGTTTTATGAAGCCGGAGGATTTCGCCGCCCGCCGCGAACCGATGGGGCTCGACGAACTGAAGCGGCGATTCGACGTTTACATTGAATCAAAGCGCCGCTCAGCGCCCGACAGCCGCGTGAACCGGATAAGAAATAAGATTCTTGAGCGCTGTATCGAAGCCGGCGGCATCGCGCCCGGCTTCTTCTCGCTTACAGTGCCTACAGGCGGAGGAAAGACGCTCTCGTCGCTCGCGTTCGCGCTCGTACACGCTCTGGCACACGGCAAGAGGCGCATAATCATAGCGGAACCCTACACGAGCATCATCGAACAGATCGCCAAGGTCTTAAAATACGGCACGGACGACGAAGAAGAGATAAAGCAGATGAAGGAGCGCGGAGAATGTCTGTTCGGGGAAGAGAACGTGCTCGAACACCACAGCAGCGTAGACCCCGACAAAGAGCTTTATACTAACCGTCTCGCAGCGCAGAACTGGGACGCTCCGATAGTAGTCACGACGAACGTGCAGCTGTTCGAGTCTCTTCTAGCGGCGTCGCCAGCGCGCTGCCGCAAGCTGCACAACATCGCGGACAGCATAATAATCCTCGACGAAGCGCAAAAGATCCCGGCTGAACACCTGAGCGCCGTCCTGTCGTCGCTGAAGGCGCTCGTCAAACATTTCGGCGTAACCGTGCTTCTATGTACAGCTACGCAGCCGGCGCTCAACGGCGAAATAGGCGGCGGTTCCGCCATCGTCGAAGGCATAGAAGAATGTACCGAAATAATTCCGGATACCGCTGGATTGTACGATTCGCTGAAGCGCGTAGAATACCGCGTTTATAAAGACGACATAACCAAAAAGGCGTCATGGGAAGAGATAGCCGGAGAACTTTCAAAAAAGTCTCAGGTTCTGTGCATCGTCAACAAACGCAAAGACTGCCGCGAGCTGGCGAAGCTGATGCCCAAAGGCACAATCCAGTTGTCCGGCTTTATGTGCGGCGAGGAGATAAGCGAACTTATCTCCGAAATAAAGCGGCGTCTGAAACTCGGCGACGACGTCCGGGTCATATCGACGCAGCTTATAGAGGCGGGCGTCGACGTGGATTTTCCCAGCGTATGGCGCGCGCTCGCACAGCTCGACTCTATAGCGCAGGCGGCCGGACGCAGCAACCGCGAAGGCAGACTGGAAAAAGGAGAAATCGTCATATTCAATCCCGAATCCGAGCCTTTCGGCGAAATAAAAATCGGAGCACAGGTCACGACGACTTTCGTGTCGAGGCCGGGATTCTTCGCAGAACTTTCGCCCAAGTCGTTCTACAGGTACTTCAGGAAGTTTTACGGTGATATGCACAGCCTAGACAAAAGCAGGTACACAGAACTTCTCGTAAAAGAAGCCGCAGAGGGACGCATACAGTTCCGCGAATTTGCCGAAGGATTCAAGCTGGTGGACACTTCGGGACAAAAGACTGTATTCGTACCGTACGGAGAAAACGGCAAACTGGGGCCGGAACTTATCGAAAGGCTCCGAGCCGAAGGCCCGAGCCGCGAACTGATGGCGTCTCTTCAGCGTTTTACGGTCAATATACCGGAGAGGCTGCTGAATGAGATCTACGCCAAAGGCGGTATAGAAGACGTGCACGGCTACTATGTGCTGAATAAAATCTTTTACAAACCCGGAGAAGGCATTATTACAGATTCATTGTATAATTATGATAAGGATAATTTCATTTACTAACACAATAAATTAGGGAGGGATGTCTATGGAGTATCACGACCCGTTGTACTGCCTCGAAGTGTGGGGGGATTACGCATGTTTTACGCGGCCGGAGCTCAAGGTCGAGCGCGTGAGCTATGACGTGATTACGCCGTCCGCCGCGAGGATGATCTTCCAGGCCGTCTTCTGGAAGCCCGCGATACGCTGGCAGGTCGAGCGCATCGACGTGCTGAGTCCGATACGCTGGGTCTCTGTGCGCCGCAACGAAACGGCTAAGCTCTGTTCGCCTAGCGGCAAGAGCTTCTTCATAGAGGATACGCGCCAGCAGAAGGCGGGGCTTTTCCTGCGCGACGTCAAATACAGGCTTTTCGCGCGGCAGATTTATCTGCCGCCTGACAAAAGGCCGAAGCTTTCGCGCGCCGCTTACGAGGATTACGCCGACGCGGAAGAGAAGACGGAGCGCGGAAAGGACGAGAATCCAGGCAAATATCACGCGATGTTCGAGCGCCGCGCAAAAAAGGGGCAATGCCTTTTCCAGCCTTATCTCGGCTGCCGCGAGTTCAGCTGCCACTGCAAGTTCGTCACTGAGCCGTACGGCGCGCATAGCGGCGAAACACGCGAACTCGGCCTCATGCTCTACGATATGGACTACAGCGACGAGGCTGACATCAAACCGATGTTCTTCCGTGCAAGGCTGGAGAACGGCACGATAAACGTGCCCGCGCCGGAAAGCGGGGAGATTTTCAGATGATTTTGCAGTCGCTCGCGAACTACTATATCCGAAAGTCACGAAATCCAAGCCCGGAAAGCCGCGTAGCCCCGTACGGCATGGAATACAAGGAGATAAAATTCATCATCGAGATAGACGACGACGGGAGCTTCGTCAACCTCGCCGATTTACGCGACGATAAAAAACGTGGTAAAACTCTGCTAGTACCGAAATCCGTCGGTCGCTCCGGCTCGGCAAGCTGGCAGACGGCGAATCTGCTCTGGGACCATTACGGCTACGTTCTCGGCCAATCGAAGGCCGGGACGGAAAATCAGAACGCGGAAGGACAGCTTCGATCTTTCATCGCAAAAATAGAAAGCCTGCCCGAAGAGCTGAAAAGCGAGGAAGATATAGCCGCCGTCATTAAATGCTATCAAAGAGGCGAATATAAGAAAGTCCTGGAAAGCCCCAACTGGCCCGAATGCAATAAAATACCGGGCTGCAACATGACGTTCCGGCTTTTTTACGAAAGCCGCGCGGTTACGGAGAACAGGAAACTCATAGACTGGGCCGCGTCGGCGGTGAACGATGCGCCTGAAAAGGGCGGAGTCGTCGGGCGCTGCCTCGTGACCGGCGAAATAGGCGAGATAGCGCGCACGCACGCCAAGGTAGGCGTCGGAGGCAGCCAGGCTAACCTTGTCGGTTTTCAGAAAAACAGCGGATACGACTCGTACGGCAAGGAGCAGGGATACAACGCTCCGGTGTCTAAAAAAGCCGAGTTCTTCTACACGACGGCGCTGAATATACTGCTGAAGTCCCCAAGCAACAGGGCTCTCTTTCTAGACTCGAAGAAAAATATCCGCGTGGCGCTTCTCTTCTGGGCCGAGCCGCATTCCATTTCTGAAGACGACGCGGCGGACGCCGAACTGGCAGTACGCGCGCTGATATACGGTTCGAGCGGCGAGAGCGGCGATGATGCCGACACAGGGATTAAAAACGCTAAAAATATTTTCAAATCTATCTTCAACGGCAGCGTGCCGACTACGACAAAGGACAGATTCTGTGTGCTCGGCATCGCTCCGAATAAGGCACGCATCAGCGTCGTATTCTGGACACGCGGAACGCTGAAAGAAATCGCCCAAAATATCTATGAGTATGTGAAAGATGTAAATCTTGAAAACCGCGTAAATACAATAACTCCCTCCGTCTATGACATCCTGCGCTCCTCCGAATACCAGGGAAAGATGGAAAACGTCCCGTCGAACATGATCCCCGCGATGGTCTATTCGATTTTCAACGGAACGCCGTTTCCGTCCTCCGTATTCGGTCACGTCATGGCGAGAATACGCGCGGAACACAATCCGAGCAGCGTGCGCGTCGCGTTTCTCAAAGCATATTTGAACAGAAAATACCGGAACACAAAAGGAGCTGAGCTACAAGTGGCGCTTGATAAGAATAACGCAAACACGGCATACAGGCTCGGAAGACTTCTCGCCGTACTACAGAAATTACAGGAAGAGGCGAATCCGGGCATCAACGCGACGTTGATGGACAGGTTTTACAGTTCCATGTCGTCGACGCCCGCGGCGGTGATTCCGACGCTGCTCCGCCTAAAAACGCACCATCTTGCAAAACTGCCGGTAGGCAGAAAAATCTTTTTCGAAAAAGTATTCACGGAGATATTCTCCAATCTCAAACAGGGCGGCATTCCAAAACACATGTCGCTTGAACAGCAGGCCGATTTCGCCGTCGGGTACTATCACCAGCGCGAGGACTTGTTCAAGGAAAAAGATAAGGATGCGTCAAACGGCAATAACGAGAGCGCGAACGGTACGAAAAGCGAAGACCAAAACTAAGGAGGAACTGTAATGACCGAGCTTAAGAACAAATACGACTTTTTATTCTTCTTCGACGTCAAAGACGGAAACCCGAACGGCGACCCCGACGCAGGAAATCTGCCGCGCATCGACGCTGAGACCGGCGACGGACTTGTCACCGACGTCTGCATAAAACGCAAGATACGCAACTACTTCCAGATAACGGCGCAGGACAAGCCGGGGTTCGACATTTTCGTGAAAGAAAAGGCCGTCCTCAATAACATGATAGCGGCGATGTACGACGAGCAGAACGGCGGAAAGACGCCCGATACCCCCGCGGAGACACAGGAGTTCGAGGACAAGACGCAGGCCGGAATGTGCCGCAAGTACTTCGACATAAGAGCCTTCGGAGCCGTCATGAGCACCGGCAATAAAGAGGAAGCTGACACAGGCGAAGCGGAACAGGCAGAAGAAAGCGGCAAAAAGAAAAAGGCCAAGACTAAAATCGTCAAAAAAGCAGGACAGGTGCGCGGCCCTGTGCAGCTCACCTTCTCCCGCTCCGTTGAACCGATCATCGCGCAGGAACATGCGATAACGCGAATGGCTGTCACAAATGAAAAAGACGCGGAGAAAGAACGCACTATCGGACGCAAGTACACTGTGCCGTACGGTCTCTACCGCGGCTGCGGATTCGTTTCGCCATACTTTGCGAAGAAAACAGGCTTCTCCGAGGAGGACTTGAAAGAACTCTGGAAAGCGATGGAAAATATGTTCGAGTTCGACCATTCTGCGGCACGCGGCATGATGAGCCTGCGCAAGCTCATTGTATTCAGGCACGATTCGGCGCTCGGCGACCGCCCTGCCTATGAACTTTTCGACAGGGTACAGTGCCGCCGCGTCACGGAAGGGCCTGCGCGCGGATATGAAGACTATTCCATCACGATAGACGGCAAGGAAGCCGAAGGAATTTTCGTCGAGCTTCCGGCAAAATAGCCATGAACAGCGACGACGCCGAGCTTCTCATCTCCGGCCTTCAGCATCTTACTTTCTGCGAGAAGCAGTGGGCGCTGATACATCTTGAGGGGCTCTGGGAGGAGAACGTGCTCACGGCGGAGGGCTCGCACCTTCACGAGCGGGTGCATAAAATCGGGAGAGAGAGCCGCGGCGAGGTAAAGCTCGCGACAGGGCTTGAACTCAGCTCCGCGAGGCTCGGGCTGTACGGCGTCGCGGACATGGTCGAGTTCCGTCACGACGAGGAGCGCGGCGTCCGCGTCGCGGCCTTCGGCGGGCGGCGCAGGTGGCTGCCCTACCCCGTCGAGTACAAACACGGGCGCAAACGTCCGGACACGGCCGACGAGATGCAGCTCTGCGCGCAGGCCGTCTGCCTTGAAGAAATGCTCGGCGTCGAGATACCTTCGGGCGCGGTCTACTACGGCGAGCCTAAACGCCGCACGGAAATAGAGCTTACGCCGGCGCTGCGCGCGAAGCTCGAGGAAAAATGCGCGCGCGCCCGCGCGATCATGAGCGGCGAGGCCGCGCCTGAATATAACGTGGGCAAACACTGCAAAAGCTGCTCGATGAACAAATTCTGCATGCCGGAGAAGACGGGCGGCCGCGACCGTTCAGCGCGCTACGTCGCCGGGCTCTTCCGGCTGCTTTCCGAAAATACCGGCGACGAGGAGGGCGGACTATGAGACGTATGCTCAACAGCCTGTTCATAACGACGCAGGGCGCGTGGCTCTCGCTGCGCAACGGCAACATAGTCGTAAACGTTGACGGCGAAGAAAAGGCTTCGTTTCCCGCGATAAACTTCGGCTCCATACTCTGCTTCGGCCGCGTCAACGCGACGCCGCCGCTCATGGGCTTCTGCGCGGACAACGGGGTGTCTCTGTCGTTTTTCAAGGAAAACGGGCGCTTTCTCGCGCGCGTGCAGGGGCCAGTCCACGGCAACGTGCTGCTGCGTCGCGCGCAGTACAGGCTGGCGGACGACGAGAAGGCGTCCGCGGAAATCGCGCGCGACGTGCTGATCGGCAAACTGGCGAACACGCGTACAGTCCTCCGGCGCTTTCTGCGCGACCATCCGCAGGAAGGAGAGGCGGCAGAAAAATTCCGCTCCGCGCTCTCCGTGACGGAGGCGCTCGCGCCGCAGCTCAAAGCCGCAAAAGATACGGAAGAGCTGCGCGGCTACGAAGGCACGGCGGCGCGCGCATACTTCGACGCCTTCGACGGAATGATCCTGCATCAGAAAGAACACTTCAAATTCACGGAACGCACGCGCCGCCCGCCGCGCGACGCGGTCAACGCGATGCTCTCGTACATATATTCGATACTTGCGAGCGAGGCCGCCTCGGCGCTCGAAGGCGCAGGCCTCGACCCCGCCGTGGGATTCCTGCACAAGGACAGGCCCGGCCGCCCGAGCCTCGCGCTCGACCTAATGGAAGAATTCCGCACATGGCTCGCGGACAGGCTCGTCCTGTCGATGATAAACATGAAACAGGTGAAGCCCGAGGATTTCAGGACGAGCGAAAGCGGCGCGGTGGAAATGGACGGCGGCGCGAAGAAAAAGCTGATAGCCGAATGGCAGTCGCGCAAGCAGGACGAAATAACACACCCGTACACAGGCGAGAAAATGCCGATAGGCATGGTCCCGCACATGCAGGCGATGCTCCTCGCGCGGCGCATACGCGGCGACATGAGGGAATATCCGCCCTTCGTCTGGAAATAGGAGGCGTGCAAAATGCTTGTTGTGGTAAGCTACGACGTGAACACGCAGAGCGAAGGCGGACAGAAGCGGCTGCGCCGCGTCGCGAAGCTCTGCGAAAAGTACGGCCAGCGCGTGCAGTTCTCCGTCTTTGAATGCCTCGTAGACCCGGTGCAGTGGACGGAGCTGAAATTTCAGCTCGAAAAAATGATAGACAAAGAGACGGACAGTCTGCGCTACTACTTCCTCGGCGCGAACTGGAAGAAGCGCGTAGAACACTGCGGCGCGAAAGAGCCCTACGACCCGCAGGGCGTGCTGATATTGTAAAATCAAGATAGCGAAAAGCCGCCCGCTTTAGCGGGCGTGAGTTGAAACCGAGAGGGAAACGGGCGAAGCATAAGGATATGGCTCGACCATATTTTGAAGACTGAGCTGAAAAAGGTCGTCGATTGGAGCCGCGTAGACAAGGACGATTATCTGCTAGCTATGGAACGCAGTCCTATAAAGGACGTGGAAATCAAGGCGCTGCTCAAAGCCGCGCTGACGGACAAAATCGACGACAGAGATACGTACATGAAGGGCGTGGACGCAAGCTACAGCTACGAAGGGTACGGCGTCTACAAAACGCGCGATTTGAGCGGAAACCGGTAAAGTTCGCCGCCGCGCGCGGCGTGAGTTGAAACTGCGGACACGGGAGGCAGGTCGTGAAGTAATCGTGTCGCCCGAAATTTTCGGACGTGAGTTGAAACTTGTCGCGGAATCACTCGTTCCATATCAGGTTGTATACCGCCGGTGCGTTTGCCTGCCGGCGCGGATTGAAACGGCTAACAGGAACAATGGGCCGATTATCGTTATTTTCTATTAAAGATGCGAAAAGGCGCGGCGTTCAGGCCGCGCCTTCAATTCGTCGGTGTTTCGCAGTTTTCCCGCCGCTTCCCTACTCCTCCTGCGGGTCGTACAGGCAGTACAGAGACTGCGTGCCTTTGTTTTCGTAGCCGCCTTCGGCGAGTTCTTCGTAGAGCTCGCGCGTGAGGGTGAGGGCTGGGAGGTCTAGTTCCATCGCGTCGGCGGCTTCTTCGGCCAGTTTCATGTCTTTGATGTAGTGTTTGACGAAGAAGCCCGGCTCGAAGTCGCCTTTGAGGATACGCGGGCCGTAGTTGGCGAGGCTCCACGTCGCCGCCGAGCCGCCGCCTACCGCTTCGATGAATTCTTTGAGGTCGAGGCCGCACGATTTCGCGAAGGCGAGCGCTTCGCACATTCCGGTCATCGTTCCGGCTATGACTATCTGGTTGCCGAGTTTCGCGTTCTGTCCGTCGCCCGCGCCGCCCATTAGTTTTATCGTGCGGCCCATCTCTTTGAAGTAGGGCAGCGCCTTTTCAAAATCTTCTTTGTCGCCGCCTGCGAATATGGTGAGCGTAGCTTCGCGCGCGCCTTTGTCGCCGCCTGTTACGGGCGCGTCGAGTATGCCGAGGCCGCGTTTTTTGCCGGCGGCGTAGATTTTGCGCGCAAGGCTCGGGCTCGAGGTCGTCATGTCGATGAGCAGAGCGCCCTCTTTCGCGTTTTCGACGAGGCCGTTTTTGCCGAGGTAGGTTTCTTCCACGTCTTTTGGAAAGCCGACCATCGTGAAAACGACGTCGCATTTCTTCGCTATCTCGGCGGGCGAGTCTTCCCATATCGCGCCGCGCGAGACTAGTTCGTCCGTCTTGGACTTTGTGCGGTTGTAGACGTGAAGCTCCCAGCCCGCGTCGAGCAGGTGTCCCGCCATGCTGTGGCCCATGACGCCTATTCCTATGAATCCGAGTATTTTTTTGTCAGCCATTTATATCACTCCGTTTTTAAGATTGTTTCCGTCGATAGAGTTTCGCCCCGGCGCATGCGGACGTTTACGACCGGCGGGCGCATTTCGATGCCGTGTTCGGCGTAAGCTCCGGGGATCGCGTCTATTATGTCGAAATAGAGCTCCCAGTAGTCGTCGGTCCTGCACCATACGCGCACGGCGTATTCGACCTGTTCTTCGTAGGCGCGCACGCGGATGAACGGCTCCGGCTCTTTCAGCACTTTCGGGAATTTCGCCACGGCGGAGCGAAGCGCCGCCTTGACGGTCTCCGCGGGATAGGCGTAGTCGGCCTTGAATATCAGGTCTACGCGCCTGTTTTCCTGCTCCGTGTAGTTGATTATCTTCGAGGTGGACACTTCGTTGTTCGGGATGTATATCACGCGGCGGTCGAAGGTCGTGAGCTGCGTGTTCATGAAGCCTATCTCGCTGACCGTGCCGCTCACGCCGCCGACTTCCACGTAGTCGCCGACTTTGAACGGCTTGACGGAGAGCAGCATCAGACCGCACGAGACGCTTGATAGCACGCTTTGGAGCGAGAGGGATATCGCGAGGCCCGCGACGCTCAGCAGCGCGACGAGCGACGTTATCGGCACGCCGAGCACGCCGGCTACAGTGACGAAAAGGACGAAGTAGAGCACGAGGCGCGTCGAGGCCAGGATGAAGCGGTGGAGCGTCTGGTCTATCGACGATTTGGCGAGAGCCTTCGCCGCGGCCGCCATGACGAGGCGTATGATGACGAGTCCCGCGGCGAGGAACAGGATTGCCGGCAGCAGCGACGCGAGCGTGACTTTTTCGAGCATCATGGAGAGTCCGTCAAAGTTGAAATTCACAGCCGCATCCCCTTTCCGTCAAAGCCGCGCGGACGCGCGGCGTTTTCCGGTTTCATTCTATATTCTGGGCTGGGCTTTTGCAATGAGCGCACACTAAAAAGCCCGTCCAACAACTTGGACGGGCTGGAATATCTGGCTCCCCGACGAGGACTCGAACCTCGAACCTAGTGATTAACAGTCACCCGCGCTGCCGATTGCGCCATCGGGGAATAACCGCCGAAAATCTCAACAGGGGATATTATAGCACGCTTTCCTGTTTTGACAAGCCTTTTTTGCCGCGCCTGTTTATCCGGCCTTTTTTGTTACCGGCCGCAGCTTTCGCAGTAGCGTATTATCGTCTCTACCGCGCCGTCTACGCCGCACTTGTCGGTGCAGATGCAGAGGTCGTAGTCCTCCATGCGTCCCCATTTGCGGTCGGTGTAGAACTCGTGGTACTTGGCGCGCTTTTTGTCTACGTCGATGATGCGCTTGCGTATCTCGTCCTTCGTGAAGTCGAGCCCTTCGGGCACCATCGCCATTTTTCTCTTGACGCGCTCTTCGAGGCTCGCGTAGATGAAGCAGTTTATCGGGTTCATGTTGCGCAGGATGTAGTCCGCGCACCGGCCTATGACGACGCACGGGCCGCGCTCCGCGAGGCTGCGTATGAGCTTCGACTGCCCTTTGTAGATGAGGTCGGAGGGCAGGTCCTGATAGAATACCGGCATGGCGAAGCCCGGCATGACTGGGCATATCGGCGGCGAGCATTTCTCCTCGTGCGCTTCGATGAAACTCGCGTCGTATTTTCCGTCCTTTGCCAGGAGGTCTACGAGCTCCTTGTCGTAGAACTTCACGCCGAGGCGCTTCGCGAGCTTGACGCCTATCTCGTGTCCGCCGCTCCCGAACTGGCGGCTGATCGTTATTATCCGGCTGCTCATGCCATCACGTCCTTTCGCTTTACTTTATCAGTATTATACCGTCATTGAAGCCGCAGCGCGCGGGCGATTTGACGCAAAAAACGCGAATGTGCGGAGGCCGTTCGCTAACCGCGTCTTGTAAGCTCTCCGCCGCGGTGATAGACTAAAGGCATTTCATGAGATCCGGGTGAGACGGTATGATATATCTGAAGGAGGCCAACCTCGAGGACGCCGCTAAGGAGTACGCCTTTATCCGCGAACTGCCGCCGTGCGAGAACGGCTTTACGAATTTCTGCTTCGGCATGTCGGAGGAGGAATTTACCGCGCGCGCTCTGCCGCGGATGATGGATTTCGCGCGCGGAGCCGGGCTGCCCGTGGGGTATGTGCCGGAGACGAATCTTTTTCTATGGGAAGACGGCGAGGTCGTCGGCCTTTTCCGCCTGCGCCACGCGCTTACGGAATGGCTGCGCGTCGGCGCGGGGCATATCGGCTACGCGATAGCGAAGCCGCACCGCGGGCGCGGCCTCGCGACGCGCGGGCTGGCTCTCGCGCTCGAATACGCGCGCGGCGTCGTGCGCGAGGACGAGATATACATGTCCGTCAGCAGGACGAACGCCGCGTCGCTGCGCGCGCAGCAGAAGAACGGCGCGTATATCCACCACTCAGACGGCGAGTGGCACTATACGCGCATAAAGCTTTCGTAGAACGCGGGCCGGACGCCCCCGTCCGCGGCCAGCGCGATACGCCGTCAGGCGTAGATATTTTTGCCGAACAGATAAGCCTCTTCGAGGTGGTCCGTTTTGTCGATCTGCGGGGCGCCGTTCGTGTCGCCGCAGCCTCCGGCGAGCAGCGTCCCCATGTCACGGAAGCCTATGTAGTTTACGACCGCGAGGCGGTAGTACGATACTGCGGCCTCGAAAGTCCAGAAAAAGTCGTCCGCGGCGGTCATCAGCAGCGCACAGTCTTTCTCGGGATATTTCTCGTATCTTCCGAACGGCGGTGCCGGGTCGTACCGCGCGACGCAGTAGAACCTCTCGATGAACGCCTTGAGCCGCGCCGTTATCGTCCAGAAATAGAGCGGCGACGCGAACGCGAGCAGGTCAGCCTCCGTCATCTTCGGAACGATGGAGTTGAAGGCGTCCTTCTGCACGCACGGTTTGCCGTAGCGGCACATGTTGCAGCCTATGCAGCCCTTCACCTCGTTTTTTATCAGAGAGATTATCTCGACCTCGTGTCCCGCATCGCGCGCGCCGCGGGCGAAGCTCTCGACGAGCTGCGCCGTGTTGCCGCGCGGACGTCCGCCTCCCTGGATAACCAGAATTTTTTTCATTTCTTCCCCTCCGTGCAACTTTTCCCAAGCGCGGGCAATGTCCCGCACGGCCGGTATTATGACGCCGCCGTATAAAAAATATATAAAAGAAGGGCCGGAACGCGGCGCGTCCCGGCCTCCGATATTTTTTAGCTTTCCGCGTTATCTGCGGATCAGCAGCACCGTGAGGTCGTTGACGTTCGTTCCGGTCGGGCCGGTGATTATGAGGCCTCCGCATTCTTTGAGCGCGTGGTAGGCGTCGTTGCCGGCGAGCACCGCCGTCACGTCGATCCCCTTTTCGCGCAGGACGGACATAGTTTCGCCGTCGCAGTAGCCGCCGGCCGCGTCGGTCGGGCCGTCTGTGCCGTCGGAGCCGACGGAGAATACCGCCGCGTCTTTGAGGCCGTCGAGCAGAGGGGCCGCCGCGAGCGCTATTTCCTGGTTGCGTCCGCCGAGCCCCTTGCCGGTGAGGTGGACGACGGTCTCGCCGCCCGCGATATAGGCGAGCGATTTTTCCGAGTCTTTATGCGTGCGCGCTATCGCGCCGAGGAAGCTGCCAGCGTCGCGCGCGGTGCAGCAAAGTTCGGCGGTAAGGACGATAGGCTCGTAGCCGAGAGCCGAGCAGACTTTTTCCGCCGCGGCGCAGAGCTGGCGCACGCTGCCCGTGATCTGCGTCTCGACGTTGTCGAGGCTCTTCGGCGTCTCCTGCGAGAGAAGTTTCTGCGCGTTTTCGGAAAGTTTAAGGCCGTAGCGCTTCACTATCGCCTGCGCCTGCCCGCAGGTCGAGCCGTCGGGGTAGGCCGGGCCCGAGGCTATCATGTCGAGAGGATCTCCGATGATGTCCGAGAGGACGACGGAGAAAACTTTCGCCGGCGCGCAGAGCTGAGCGAAACGTCCGCCCTTGACCGCCGAGAGGCGCTTGCGCAGCGTGTTCATCTCGACGATGTTCGCGCCGCAGGCGAGGAGCTGCTTCGTTATATCCTCAAGCTCTTCCGCCGGGATGAGCGGCTTCTCGAAAAGCGCCGAGCCGCCGCCGGAGAGCAGGAAGAGCACCGTGTCCTCCGCCGTCAGCCCCTCCACGAGCTTTATCGCCTCGGCGGTCGCGGCGAATGAGTTCGCGTCGGGGACGGGATGGCCCGCTTCGAATATGCGCGTGTGCGGAAGCTCTCCTTTTGAGTGCCCGTACTTCGTTATGACCACGCCGTCGTCTATCCTGTCGCCGAGTATCGCGCATGCGGTGCTCGCCATCTGCCACGCCGCCTTGCCGACGGCGACCATGACGAGGCGGCCGGCGCCGAACTCGCGTCCTTCCAGCGCCTTCGCGACCGCCGTGTCGGGCAGCGCCGCGCGCAGCGCTTCGGCTATGATTTTATCCGCGTCTTCTCTGATTCTGCTCATTTTGAAAAATGCGTCTCCCTTCGTAAAATCCGCGTGAGCGGCATAAATTTCCATCAGAATTATAAAATAAAAAAGCCGTCCGAAGCGGACGGCCCGTTGTAAATACATTGTAAATTTTGCCGATTTCACCTAGACGAGGAACAGCGAAATTATGTAGATGATCACGATGAGCGTGATGCCCATGACTGCGGTCATGCCGGTCTGGCAGCGGTAGGCGTCGCTCGGCTTCATGTCGGAGAACTGCGAGACGACCCAGAAGTAGGAGTCGTTCGCGTGCGAAGCGACCATCGAGCCCGCGCCTATCGCCATGACTACGAGGACGCGCCCGAGCGGGCTGCCGTAGCCCATCGTCTCGATGAGCGGGGCCATCATGGCGGAGACGGTTATCATGGCGACGGTCGAAGCGCCCATCGCGAGCTTCATTATCATAGCGATGAGGAACGGCACTATGACGCCGAGTCCGGAGGCGAGCAGGCCGGTGGTGGCGTCCGCTATCGGCAGCAGGCTCAGTATCGCGCCGAAGGAACCGCCAGCGCCCGTGATGGCGATTATCGCGGCGGAGTCGCTGACGCCCTGCGTGACCCATTTGAGAGTGTTCTGCTTTTCGCTCTTCGGAATGAGCGTCATTGCGAGGAATACGCCGAGCATGAGCGCGACGACCGGGTTGCCTATAAAGTTGAAGAACTTGAAGGCGAAGCCCTCGCCGAGCGGGCGGCTCGGGAAGGAGACTACAGAGGCGACGCCTATGAGGATTATCGGAAGGAATATCGGCGAGAAGCTGTGAAGCACTCCCGGAAGCTTCCCGTATTTTTTGATGAGCTCTTCCATCGTGTACTCAGAGTTCGCCGGGATGTCTACCTTGCTGGATATTTTGCTCGCATATAGAATCGCTACCGCCACCGCGGGGACGGAGAGGATAAGGCCGACGATTATCGTGAGGCCGAGGTCCGCTCCGAGCGTGCCCGCCATCGCTATCGGTCCCGGCGTCGGCGGGACGAGGCAGTGGGTGGCGTAAAGGCCGCCGGAGAGCGCTGTCGCCATGACGGCGAGGGACTTGTTGCTCTGCTGGGCGAGAGCGCGGCTGATTGGCGAGAGGACGACGAAGCCCGAGTCGCAGAAGACAGGAATGCCAGTCACATAGCCCATAGCGCCCATCGTGAGTACGCTGCGTTTTTTGCCGACGACGTTCAGTATGCTGTTCGCCATCGTGAGGGCCGCGCCGGTCTTCTCAAGGATCGTACCGATTATCGTTCCGCAGAGGATGACGATACCGATGTTCGCCAGGATGCTGCCGAAGCCGCTCTTGACGGTGTTGATTACCTTCACCGCGTCGAAGCCGCAGACGAGCCCCATCGCTATAGCGATGACGACCATCACTATAAACGGATGGATGTTGAACTTGGAGATGGCGATTATCATCGCCACCACGGCGATAAAAATAACGCCGAACATGAATAACGCTGACATGTTGCTCTTCCTCCCTGTTGGGTTAAATTAAAGGCGTTCGCAGCCTTAACTGCCTGTGATATAAAATGCAGAGACGCAGCAGATATTCGCGCTCGAACGAGCCGGCGAGTCCCGGGCAGCACGCCTCCCATAGACGCTTCATGCGGTACTGGAGCGTGTTCTTGTGGACGTGCAGAGCCTCGGCGGCCTTCGTTACGCTGCCGCCGTGGCCGTAGTACGCCTCTGCGGTCGAAAGCATAGTCTCAAGCTCCCGTCCGCTGAAGCTGTCGCACAGCTCGCGGTACATCCTGCCGACGAACTCTTCTTCGCGCTTCGCCGTGCGCCGCATGAGATACGAAAAACGGCAGCCCGCCTCAGTTATGTCGAATACCCCGCTCTCCCCCGCCTCGCCTAGCGTCAGCGCCTCGCCGCCCGACGAACGCGCATCCTCCGCCGAGGCGCAGAGATGCCCGGCGCACAGCCGCACAGGCGCGGCGCAGGCGTCCTCCGCGCACGAAAGCGCGCGGGACAGATAATTCCGGCAGTCGCCGGCGCAGCTCTTAAGCACCAGCAGCCTGTCGTCGAGCACGGCCCATACGTCGCGCTCCGGATCTATGAACCGCTGCGACTGCAGCTCCTCCGCCGCGCGGCTCAGAAGCTGCTGGCGCGTCAGCGAATCCGCCGCCCCGTCTACCGAAAAAGCGAGCATCCTCACAGGAAACGCGAGCTTGAGATTCAGCGCCCCGGCGAGCTCCGCGAGGCGCTCTCCGCCGCCCGCCGAGAGATTCATCAGAATCCGTATATAGTCCGAGCGAAGGCCGTCCGATATACGGCTCTGCCGCTCTATGGCCTTCTGGCGGAAAAACTGCTCCGTATAGGCCTGGAGGATATAGGCGCTGTCGCGCACCTCCTCCGGCACACCGTAGACGCCGACGACGGCCATCAGATGGTTGTCGCTGAACACCGGAAGGTTGTACCCCTCCCGCGCGCCCGGATAGCGCGGCACATCCGCCTTCTCGATCGCGACGGGGCGGCCCGTGCGGACGACCTCGCGCGCGCCCTCGTGCGTCGTGCCGATGCGCTGCGCGTCGGTCGAAGCGACGATGACGCCGGAAGTGTCCATAATGTTCACGATACGTCCGCGCAGCAGCCTAGACGCGGTGTGGACGAGGTCGCGCGCTATCTCGCCGAAACGCATTTCGCCGTCAGCGGATCGCTATGCGGTCCCCAGCCGCCATGTGGCAGGCAGCCACGTCTCCCGCGGACTTCAGATACGCCTCAGCCGCCGCACCGGAGCAGTGGCTCAGCCCGAGCACCGAAAGCCCCATCGCGCGCAGCTCCGATACGGTCTCCGCAATACGGGCGCCGTCCGCCTCGACGAGATGCGTGCCGCCGAAAACGGCGTATATCGGGCGGGCGAGAGATTCGTGGACCTTCGCCGCCATATTGAGAATACCGGGGTGAGAGCATCCGGCCAGCACGACGAGGCCGCGCTCCGTATCCATGGCGAGGCATATCTCGTCCGAAAAATCGTCCGGCACGCACTCCGGCGGCTCGCCCTTCACGAACCGCTCCGGAATCGTCTCAAACTTATGGGTACGCGGGAAATCGCCGACGAGCCAGCAGCCGTCCGCGACCTCGAGCAGTCCGGAGCAGACGCGATGCTCCACACCGTGCGCGGCAAGAAAATCCTCGCCGAAGCCGGCGGAAAGATCCGTGTACTTGATGCCGTTGAGAGCGTACTTACGCTCCCAAAACCCAGGCCCGGTATAAAGCAGCCTGCCGCCGCAGCCAGCCTCCGCCATGTCGCGGAAACCCGCGGCGTGATCGTAATGGCTGTGCGAACAGACGGTGAAATCCGCGCAGGAAAGATCGACCCCAAGCCTGTGCGCGTTGGCAAGCGTGGCCGCGCCCTGCCCGCAGTCGAAAAGAAAACGGCGTCCGCCGGCCTCGACCCAGTACGAAAGACCGTGCTCCGCGCTCAGCGCCTTATTCTCCGAGGCAACGTTGTCCATAAGAGTAAGAACCTTAATCAACAGAAATGCGCCTCCGTAAAATTAACGAAAAAATCATCAAAACTTCCAAACTGCCTATCATTCTAGCACCGAAAGCCGCGCGGTTCATTGTGACGCATACCAATAATCGCAGCCAGCACGGCGCGGCTTTTTGTACTACACGAAGAAAAAAATCGACGCGGGCACGCGCGCCCCCTTTCCAACGGAACGGCGCGGCTGTATATTAAAAGACGGTTTTTACTGACGATTCACGCTTGGAGGGATTACTAATGATATTCTTCTTCGGCAAAAGCCGCGCCGTATTCTACACCGGCATGGCCGCGACCGCGGCCCTGGCCGTGGCCGTGGCGTTCCGGCGCGCTGACGGCCCAGTGTGGCTCTTCGTCCTCACGGTGGCGCTCGTCGCGCTCGTCGGCAGCGCCGTCACGTCGCTCGCCGCGAACGTGGCCGCCGCCTCCTGCGAGAGCGCGGCGCTCGCGAAGCTCCACATAGACCTCGAACCGGAGGAATTCATCGGCATATACGAGAAACCCGCGCGCGCCCAAAAGCACGGAAGCGCGCAGCGCACGGTCGGAATGGCGAGCCTCGCCGACGGCCTGTGCGCCGCCGGAAACTGGCGCGCCGCGCTGAAAGCGCTTGAAGAGCCGGGAGAATCCGTGCCGCAGCCGAAGCGCGCGCCGCTCGACGCGCTCGTCAAAAGAAACAGATGCCGCTGCCTGCTGTGGGGAAGGCAGCATAAAGAAGCGCGCCGGGCCCTCGAGTCCTTCAAGGCCCTGCTCGATACGCTGAAGACCAGCAACCCGAAGCTCGCGGAGAACTTCGGCGCGGACGCGAAACTGTACGAGACGTGGCTAGCGCTGCTCGAAGGCAAGACGGCGGACGCCGCCGCGCTCGAGGAGACGATGAAGCGCACGCCGACGAAGCTCGCAAAATTCGACCTGTGCGAGATGCTCATACTGAACGCGCGAAACGCGCACGACACGGCAGCCGAGGAACGCTTCTCAAGAATGTTCGCCGAAGAAGGCGGAAACCTGGCGAGAGCGAAGGAGCTGCGGAAGAGATACGCATAAGGCGTCAGCCGGCAAAAGACGCTGCGGAGGAAAGAACCGCGTTCCCACGCGCCCGATAGGCGTTTGCCCACCCATGCCCCACTATGGACACGACTTGTCCCGTCCCCAGAGCCAAAAGCCGTACCGAGGTTTCAACTCACGCGTCCCGCGGGGGACGCGACGAGTTCTCTCGCTCATGGGAGGCCGACAATGCCGGTTTCAACTCACGCGTCCCGCGGGGGACGCGACGGGCGCATGAAGGAGTGTGAGACATGGCACAGCCGTTTCAACTCACGCGTCCCGCGGGGGACGCGACTTCTCCTAGGGCATAACAAGCGTTCACTTTCCAGTTTCAACTCACGCGTCCCGCGGGGGACGCGACTATTTTCGAGCGTGATTTGGAGTGGGGTATCAAGTTTCAACTCACGCGTCCCGCGGGGGACGCGACGAGAAGCAGATAAAATGGGCGGCGGAAATCCGAGGTTTCAACTCACGCGTCCCGCGGGGGACGCGACGCAACGGTATGGTCTGCGATATACCAACCTAGCGTTTCAACTCACGCGTCCCGCGGGGGACGCGACGCGCAAGGCAGCCGAGGCCGAGAGCGGTGCACTGTTTCAACTCACGCGTCCCGCGGGGGACGCGACACGATAGTCACGGTCATCCCCGGCTGGGACACCGTGTTTCAACTCACGCGTCCCGCGGGGGACGCGACTTTGGCGCTTTCGGGGTTCCATAGCTGCATTCCGTTTCAACTCACGCGTCCCGCGGGGGACGCGACGCAAAGACGAAAACGTGCCCGACGACACGCCAGAGTTTCAACTCACGCGTCCCGCGGGGGACGCGACGGCGCAGTTGAGCGCGACTGACGGTTCAAGGCCGTTTCAACTCACGCGTCCCGCGGGGGACGCGACTAGGCATGGGGACGGCAGATTTACGTTATAGAGCTGTTTCAACTCACGCGTCCCGCGGGGGACGCGACAGGCAAGCGATACGGCATTTGGAAAGACAACATCGTTTCAACTCACGCGTCCCGCGGGGGACGCGACATTCTTTCAGCTCTGTAATTTCTTCAAAATGTGGTTTCAACTCACGCGTCCCGCGGGGGACGCGACTTTTAGGGATAAGTCGTACACTATACCTGTATGGTTTCAACTCACGCGTCCCGCGGGGGACGCGACGCCGCGCGAGGTGGAGCGTCAGAAGTTGAATCTGTTTCAACTCACGCGTCCCGCGGGGGACGCGACCAACAGTATATTCAATCTGGACACGATTTTTAGTTTCAACTCACGCGTCCCGCGGGGGACGCGACCCCTTCTCGACGTCATCCGCTCGCTGCCGGAGGAGTTTCAACTCACGCGTCCCGCGGGGGACGCGACGCGACGTCTTCGCGGAGGACTGCTGTTTCTTCGAGGTTTCAACTCACGCGTCCCGCGGGGGACGCGACGGCGAAGGTGCAGGCGTTTGTGGATTATATCTTGGTTTCAACTCACGCGTCCCGCGGGGGACGCGACGTGTAATTTACGCTATGACCGCTACCATCTTGGTTTCAACTCACGCGTCCCGCGGGGGACGCGACTACATAGACCTCTGCGCCTCGGACACGATAGACGAGTTTCAACTCACGCGTCCCGCGGGGGACGCGACTAAGGTATCCGTCCACTGTATGGCTCTTCTGGAAGTTTCAACTCACGCGTCCCGCGGGGGACGCGACGATGCAGCAGCAGAAACGTAAGTTTACAGAATTCAGTTTCAACTCACGCGTCCCGCGGGGGACGCGACCAATCAAAAATCGTAGGGTGATGCGGATGTTTGTTTCAACTCACGCGTCCCGCGGGGGACGCGACAGTATTTACCGTCGAAGAGCTCAAGCGCCAGTACAGTTTCAACTCACGCGTCCCGCGGGGGACGCGACGCAAAAGAAATGAACAGCATGTTTGACTATCGAGTTTCAACTCACGCGTCCCGCGGGGGACGCGACTCCTAGTTATCAGTTGCCCGAAGCCATCCCGGTCGTTTCAACTCACGCGTCCCGCGGGGGACGCGACTTGAAAATCGTAATTGTCATGGCAAAACTGACAGTTTCAACTCACGCGTCCCGCGGGGGACGCGACGCGGCGATATTGTCTTTTTAACTCTTCGACGGTGTTTCAACTCACGCGTCCCGCGGGGGACGCGACGCGGCTAACGGCCTATATGAGCGAGATTACGTCGGTTTCAACTCACGCGTCCCGCGGGGGACGCGACAAAATCAACATGGAGGCGCTGTAAACACTTGTAGTTTCAACTCACGCGTCCCGCGGGGGACGCGACCCAACTCTCCGCACGTGAATTTGATATGATACCGGTTTCAACTCACGCGTCCCGCGGGGGACGCGACGCCGCAGTGCCCCAGTAGTCCGGCCCGCTCTGATGTTTCAACTCACGCGTCCCGCGGGGGACGCGACTAGACGTTGTTGTTCTCATTGTCGGAGGCTCTAAGTTTCAACTCACGCGTCCCGCGGGGGACGCGACCTGGGGATGTGGGTATATAAGCCGTTTGTTTATCGTTTCAACTCACGCGTCCCGCGGGGGACGCGACAACGCAAAAGGATGGAGCATTGACGCCATCGAAGTTTCAACTCACGCGTCCCGCGGGGGACGCGACGGCATTGCGATTAGACACGGTTATAATAACACTTTTTCAGCGTTATTACGCGAAGGCGCTTTATGGCGCTCTGCCGATGCGCGCCGTCTAGGTAAAATTCATGGGAATTCTCGATTTGGAGCGAAGCGCGAAAACCTTGGGATTTTTATGTGAGCTTAGGGTTCGCGCATATGTTTGGCCGCCGCCGTTTCAGCCGCGCGCTTCGGAAGGACGGGCTTGGTAATGGCGGATATTTGGGGCCAGCGCCGCCGCGTTTAGAGTATGACGGCGGGGCTGTTTCTCCACGCAACGGAGCGTTTACCCGCGCCTTTCCGCAGCGGCTTCGTGCGTGCGGCGGCGGGCGGCATGTACCTGTCCGCTAATTCCTCGCCTTGTCTACGAGCATGCGGAATATCTCTGCCTGCACCGCGTCGTCGTCGGCCAGGCATTCCGGATGCCACTGTACGCCGACGGCCCAGCGGTACGCCGGGGCGATGACGGCCTCTACTACGCCGTCGTCTGTTACGGCTGCGGCCTGCAGGCGCTTCGAGAGCCGGCCGATCGCCTGATGGTGCATTGAGTTGACGAGCATGGCTCCTCCATTGCGGCTCGGGAAGAGCCACGGCGAAAGTATTTTTACGTCGTGGACGTAGCCGCGCGTAACGTCCGGACGATTGTGCAGCTTCCACTTTTCGTCAACCGACGGCATGTCCTGTATCAACGCGCCGCCGAGTACGACGTTGAGCAGCTGGCAGCCGCGGCATATCCCGAGCAGCGGCTTGTCGCGCTCGAGCGCGGCGCGGCAGAGCGCCGTCTCGAAGTGATCGCGCGCGAGGTCGGGCGCGTGGCTTCCGGCGTTTTCCTCGCCGTAGAATGATGGCGCGATGTCGTGCCCTCCGGCGAATACGAAGCCGTCAAGCCTTGAGGCTAGCTTCGCCGTCTCGCGTTCGTCCTCCGTCGGCGTGAGCGGCAGCGGCAGGCCGCCGGCGGTGCGCACGGCGCAGATTATCTTTTCGGTGAGGCGCGACAGGAGCCAGAAATATTGCAGTTCCTCGCCGCCCATGTCCTCGAGCTGCATGTCCGCCCAGCGGCGCTGAAACGGCAGGGTCGGGACGCCGATAAGCGGCCGCCTTTTCATCACGCTGCTTTTACTCCGCTTCCTGTTCGGCGTACCACGCTATCGTCCTGTGCAGAGCCTCGCGCATCCCGGTCTTCGGTTTCCATCCGAAGCGGCTTTCCATCTTTCTGACGGAGGGCTTGCGGTTCTGCATGTCGTCGTAACTCTTGCCGTAATATACTGAGGAAGGGATTATCTCGAGCTCCGTCGCCTCGGCGGCCCAGCGGAAGCGCGGGAACTGCTTCGCTTCGTCTATAAGCATAGCCGCCGTCTCTTTTATCGAGTAGTTGTTATCAGGGTTGCCGATGTTGAATATCTCGTTGTCGCCGCGGTTGTGGTCGTTGCGGATTATAGCCATGAGGGCTTCGATGCCGTCGCCGACCCAAGTGAAGCTGCGGCGCTGTTCTCCGCCGTTGACGAGCGAGATCTTGCGGCGGTGTATCATATCGTAGAGCATTTGCGTTACGGAGCGCGCCCGGCGTTCCTCCGCGTCCCTGAATGTGTCGAGCCTCGGCCCGATCCAGTCGAATGGGCGGAATATGGTGAACTGCAGCCCGGCCTCCTGCCCGTAGGCGAATATCATGCGGTCCATCATCTGTTTAGCGCAGCTGTATATCCAACGCATCTTTACGACCGGGCCTGTCGTCATCGGGCTTTCGTCCTCTTTTAGCTCCTCGCCCGCGCTCATGCCGTAGACCTCGGAGGTCGATGGAAATATTATGCGCTTGTTGTGCTTCACGCAGAGGCGAACCATCTTGAGATTCTGTTCGAAGTCGAGCTCGAACGTCCACACCGGCTTTTTTACGTAATAGGCCGGCTTCGCTATTCCGGCGAGCGGAATGACGACATCCGACTTTATTACCTCGGCCTCCAGCGCCTCGTTGTCCTTGAAAATATCCCCGCGGCGGAAAGAGAACTGCGCGTTCCCCTCGTAGGGCGCGAGGTTCGAAGACGCTATGTCGAAGCCGCTCACCTGCCAGTCAGTTGAAGCGAGCACCGCCCCCAGCAGATGCGTGCCGATAAATCCGTTTATCCCCGTTACGAACAGTCTCATCGAGAACCTCTCCTTCCAGCTGCTCCACCGCGCGCCGCGCGGGCAATATATCGCGCCGCCGTACCAACGGCTGTAATTTTCGATTTTTTTATTATAAAGCTCAACGCCGTTTTTGTCCTGACCGGCGGGCCTGGCAAAAACGGCGTTGGAATAAAAAAGAGGCTTTCGCCTCTTTCATAAAATCAGTTGAAAATTTACATTTACGCGCGCGGACGCTTCACGTTCTCCTGCGACTCTTCGACGCCTGAGGCTATGCCGCGCTCAACCGTCGTGCCGGGGATAAGGTTGTCACAAATCGCAGCCAGGACGCCAGCGACAGCCATCGGAGTCTTCAGCACGGCCCACACCATGCCGCCGGCGGTCGTGCCGAGCGCGCCAGTGAAGAGAGCCTGGTTCGGCTCGACCCATCCGGGCAGGCCGAGCGCCATAAGGAACGAGAAGCCGACTATGAGTATGTTGCGCTGGCTGCCCATGTCGGCGCGCATAAGGTTTTGAATGCCGAGCGCGCCTATCGTGCCGAAGAGCGTAATATACGCGCCGCCGATGACAGGCGTCGGCATCGTCGCTATGAGAGCGCCGAGCTTGCCTATAAGCGACAGCAGTATAAGTATAACGGCGCCGGCGCGCACGACGTAACGGCTTGCTACGCCAGTCAGCCCGATAAGCCCGATGTTCTCCGTGTACGACGTCGTGCCGACCGAGCCGAGGATTCCCGAGAGCGCGCAGCACATGCCCTCCGCGCCTATGCCGCGGTTGATCTGCGGCACCGTAGGATCGTTGATGCCGGCGGCGTAGGAGCAGTTATGATAGTCGCCGATGGACTCTATCATCACGCAGAAAAATCCCGCCGCGATAGCGCCGATGGCGAGGCCTGAGAATTTCGGCGCGCCCCACGGCATGAAGAGATTCAGGCGAAGCCACGGCGCGTCGATGATGCTCTGGAGATTTATATAAGCCGCATGGCCCGGCGCGAAAACGCCAGCGAGCGACAGCGCGAGGCAGAGCAGATAGGCGATGACTATCGAGCCGAGAACGGCGAAGATGTTGAAATATTTATTCTTGCTCACGAGGCTGAAGAAAAAAACGAGGACGACGACCAGCAGCGAAACGGGCCAGTAATTCGCCGCGTTGAACTGGATGGCGGTCGGCGCGAGCGAAAAGCCTATAGCCATGATAGTCGGCCCGATGACGACCGGCGTGATTATCTTGCGTATACGCCCGATGAGCCGTCCGTATCCGAGCGCCGAAAGCGCGACGCCGCCGACGATGAGCGAGCCGCCGACGTACTGCATCACGACGTCAGGCCCCATGCTCTTGTACGCGCCGATGATTGTCATGATGGGCGGTATGAAACTGAAGCTCGAGCCCTGAACTATCGGAAGCCCGGAGCCGAGCTTCGGATGCGTCTGAATGAGCGTAGCGATGCCCATGCCGAAGTAGACGCAGCCGATGAACGCTCCCATCTGCGCCGTAGTCATCCCCATCGCCGGCCCGAGCACGAGCGGCACGAGCGTAGTCGCGCCGAAGAGCGTCAGCACATGCTGCGCCCCCGCAAGCACGAGTATCGGCAGCGGCGGCTTATCGTTGATTCCGTAAACAAGTTGCTTTCTCGCCATAGTTCGTTCCCCCCAAGGATCTTTGCAATCGGTTGCAAAATTAAATGCCGCGCGTATTATAGACGAAAATCGCAGAAATTACTAGGAGAGGCGGGAAACCGGCGGAGGGAGATAGAAATCGCCGCGCCCTCGACGTGGCGCGACACCGCGAATGGCTGATTTTCCAGCACGAAATCGACGTTTCGACTCACGTGCTCGCGAGGAGCGCGACATATATCGTTATACATATACTTGACCACATCACGGTTTCAACTCACGCGCTCGCGAGGAGCGCGACGCAAAAAAGCGCTGACGGGTCATTCGTGTACCCGTTTCAACTCACGCGCTCGCGAGGAGCGCGACACCGGCACCCACGCCGGTCGTACAGAGCAGTTTGCAGTTTCAACTCACGCGCTCGCGAGGAGCGCGACTGAGGCCGTCGCTGTAGTTCTTGAGGTAGCTTATGTTTCAACTCACGCGCTCGCGAGGAGCGCGACTCGATGAGTTTTTCGAGGTCTGCCGGTGAGTAGGGGTTTCAACTCACGCGCTCGCGAGGAGCGCGACTAGGCCGCGGCGTATGGCGAGGCCGCCGCTTAATGGTTTCAACTCACGCGCTCGCGAGGAGCGCGACCTCTGGGGCACGTACCTCTTCAAGCGCCGTGGGTTTCAACTCACGCGCTCGCGAGGAGCGCGACCGCGCACGAGGCCGCGATAAACAAGCATAACAGGTTTCAACTCACGCGCTCGCGAGGAGCGCGACGGATGCTCTTTAGTATTTATGGCCGGAGAGACAAGTTTCAACTCACGCGCTCGCGAGGAGCGCGACACGGATGCTTTAGCAGTATCTATAGACGACACGGTTTCAACTCACGCGCTCGCGAGGAGCGCGACGCGCAGCGGCCCTTCACGAGTCGGAACAGAGCAGTTTCAACTCACGCGCTCGCGAGGAGCGCGACGAAGGTACAGGCGCGTATCTAGCAGTGGATGGCGTTTCAACTCACGCGCTCGCGAGGAGCGCGACAAAATTCGCCCGACACGGATATTATACCACAGGAGGTTTCAACTCACGCGCTCGCGAGGAGCGCGACTGCGTTTCGCAATAGGTCTATAGTCCCATTTGATGTTTCAACTCACGCGCTCGCGAGGAGCGCGACAAAAAAGGCGAGCGCGGCATGGCGCGCGGCTATGGTTTCAACTCACGCGCTCGCGAGGAGCGCGACGGCGAGACGACGACACAGTACCTTTTAGCGCCTGGTTTCAACTCACGCGCTCGCGAGGAGCGCGACCAGTCACAAGTCAAAAAGTTGTGCCTTGACGGCAGTTTCAACTCACGCGCTCGCGAGGAGCGCGACGGCTCCTGACCCGCGAAGCGCACGAAGCCGGCCGGTTTCAACTCACGCGCTCGCGAGGAGCGCGACTCCTTGCGCCGCTCAGCGATAAGCCCCTTAGAACGTTTCAACTCACGCGCTCGCGAGGAGCGCGACGCTTTTTCGCTCATAACTTCACCTCCTCACCACACTGTTTCAACTCACGCGCTCGCGAGGAGCGCGACCGAGCACGCTGTTCCGCTGTCCCGTCAGGCTCTTGTTTCAACTCACGCGCTCGCGAGGAGCGCGACTGTACTATAAATAAGTACGGACATGATAGCACTTTTTCGATATTTTGCGCGAAGCGCAGGCTTCGGCGGTTTTCATTGTGCCTGTGTTTCAACGATTTTCCGTTTTTCTCGGACGCGGCGCGGAGCGCGAAGCTTCGTGGAATTTTATGCGCGCTTCAGGTTCGCGGGCGCGCATGTGTGCGGCCCGCGCGTTTGGTCTACTCCAGGTGATCTTTAATGGTTCGGCGCAGTATCTGTTCGAGGCGCGCCGCGAAGCGTCCGTCGTCTTCTTTCGTCCTTTTCGGCGGGCCTTTGGTGCGACCGCCGGAGCGGCGGTGCTTCGCCTTTATTTCGCGTTCTTCGAGCGCGGCGGCTATCGTATCCTCGCGGTATTCGAAGCCGCACGGATTGAGCGCGGCGCATTTTTTGCCGAGCACCGCGGCGGCGAGTCCGATGTCCTGCGTTACGACGGCGTCGCCAGACTGCGCAAGGTTTATTATTTTTATGTCGGCCTCCTGAGGGCCGTCGCCGACTGTCACGTGCTCGGGCGATTCGATTACGTGGTCGAAGCCGGCGACGGTGACGAGCCTGACGCCGAAGCGCGCGGCGAGAGACAGCGCGGAGGCGAGCGCGCCGCGCGGGCATGCGTCGGCATCTACGATTATTTTCAATTATTTTGCAGGCAGCCGCAGATCTCGGTGTTGCGCCCGTCCGAAGGCTCGGCTTTGATTTCCGTGATTTTTATCGCGCCATGGCGGTGGAGCGCGAGCGCGAGCGAGATTATCGTCGCGGGCGTGACGCCGATGGTTTTCGCGAGAGCTTCAGGGTCTATGGCTCCCTTCTCTTCGACGGCGCGCGTGAGCTCGCCGCCGAGGCAGCCGACCCATTCGGCGAAGAGCGCCTGCATTTCGGGCGTCGCCGAACCTGCGAGCTGCCCCGCGCGCACTACGGAGTCGAGCACGCGCGCTGAGACGAGCTCGAGAGATTTGACGAGCTGGCGCATGTCCTGGTCGCCGAGGTTTTTTATGTCGAGTTCCATTAAATAGCCCTCCTTGCGGTTTATCTTTCCAGCCGCTCTGAATTATAATATAAACCGTCATTCTAAGAGAAGGGATGGATAGGTTTGTCCGTTTACGTCATAGAAGACAGTAAAATAGGTATTCTCTCGGACACGCACGGCAGCCTTCCGGCGTGGCGGCGGGCGCTCGCGCTTTTCGGCCCGGAGACGAGGACGGTGTTTCACGCAGGCGACGTGCTTTACCACGGGCCGCGCAACAGCATCCCGGGCGGCTATACGCCCGCCGACCTCGCCGAGGCGATAAACGATTTTTATTTCGACGGCGGCAGGGTGCTCATCTCAACGGGCAACTGCGACGCGCCGGTGGATATGATGGTGCTGAAGCCCGAGTTCCGTCAGATAGTGTCGGCGACGTGGCGCGGCAGGAAGATTCTCATGATGCACGGGGACAATTTCCCGCTGCTGCGCGAGCTGGCGCTTTACAATAAGGTTGATCTCGCGATATCCGGGCACACTCACGTCGGCTCGCTAGTGCGCGAGGAGGGGACGATTTTCCTCAACCCGGGCTCGACGACGATTCCGAAGGGGCGCGATCCCGAGAGCGCCGCTTTCGCAACGGACGAAGGCATTTGGATAATGACGCTGGACGGAGAGGAACTGCATTTTGAGAGGTGGTAAGCGCAGGACGGCGCCGGTCTTCAGGCCGCGCCGCTTTTGGCCCTCGGCGCTGTGGGTGGTTTTTCTCGCCGCGGGGTCGGTCTTCAGCTGCGTTTTCGACTCTTTTCCCTTTTTCACGGCGTTTCTGGTGGCCTCATTCATCGGACTGAACGAGGCGGGGCGGTGGCCTTATAAGACGAATCTCGTCATCTGCGCCGGCTCCGCCGTAGTCGTCGCTGTCGCCGGCGTTTTTACGTGGCTGGAGGCTGCGTCGGTATTCGTGCTGTTCTTTACTATCAGCGCCTATCTCTTTTATTTCAGGGACAGGGCGAGGCGAGTGATTCCGGCGTTTGAGGATTTCGCCTCGCACGTCGCGCAGGCTCCCGACTACCAGTCGTTCATCGACCGAGCGTGGGAGGAGCTTCAGAATATGGCGCCGGACGACGCCGTTTTTATAATTCTGGCGAACCGCGAAGGCGGGCTGTATCTCCCAGCGCATCTCGGCGAGCAGCCGCGCCGTCTGAGGCGGAGCGGAGGCACGCCGTGGAAGGTTTACGCCTCGGGCAAGCCGATGGTGGTCGGCCGCGTCTCTACGGCGCACGATCAGCCGATAGACCGCGACGCCGCGTCTATAGTTTCCGTTCCGGTTTCAGCGCACGGCGAAAAGCTCGGAGTGCTCCAGCTCGAGTCCGCGTCGGCCGGAGCCTTTACGCAGGAGGACGCGGCGAAACTTTCTCTCGCGGCGATGATTTTCGGCCACGAGCTTTATATGTTTGAAACAGACGATACGCCGGAGGGGACTGATTATGATGTTGATTGATATGCATGTTCACAGCCGTTTTTCAGACGGCAGGTATTCCCCGGCGCAGCTCGCAGCGGCGGCCAAGCGGCGCGGGCTCGCGCTGCTGGCGCTGACCGACCACGACACGACCTCGGGGCTGCCGGATTTTAAAGCGGCGTGCGAGAAAGACGGCGTGCGCGGCCTTTGCGGTATAGAGCTGTCGGCGGCGGCGCCATATACGCTCCACATACTGGGCTACAGGATAACGCCCGGGGCCGAGCCTCTTGAGAAACGGCTCGAGGATATAAGAGAGAAGCGCAATGAGCGCAACGCGGCTATTTTTGAAAAACTGCGCAAGCTCGGCGTCAAGGTCCGCATCGAGGAGGCCGAGGAGCTCGCGGGCGGAGAGGTGCTAGCGCGTCCGCATATCGCGAAGCTGCTGGTGAACAAGGGCTACGCGCTCTCGATCGGCGACGCTTTTATGAAGTATCTCGACAGGGGGGCGGCGGCCTATGTGCCGCGCGAAAGGCTCTCAGCTGAGGAATGTATAGCTCTTATAAAGGAGGCCGGCGGCTTGGCCGTACTCGCACACCCGGCGCAGTGCCGGCTGGACGGCGACGGGCTCGCCGCGCTCGTGACGCGCCTCAAGGACGCGGGGCTGTGGGGGATAGAGGCCGTCTACGGCTCCAACGACCCGGAGACGACGTTCCGCCATCTCGCGCTCGCAAAACGCTTCGGCCTTTACGCGACGGCGGGGAGCGACTTCCACGGCATCTCCGGGCAGGATATAGAGCTAGGCATGGCTGTGAGCGACGATTTCCTGCCGTGGGCGAGGCTGGGCATAAGGTAGATTTTCGGCGGCCTTCGCGCCGCTTTATAAAAATTTCCGAACGGAGGACAAACGATGCACAAGATCATGGATTTCAGAAGCGACACCGTAACGAGACCGTCCGACGAAATGCGCGAGGTTATAGCGCACGCGGAGGTCGGAGACGACATATACGGCGACGACCCGTCGTCGAACGCCCTCTGCGAATACGCTGCCGAGATAACGGGTAAAGAGGCTGCTATATTCGCCTGCTCCGGCACTATGGGCAACCTGCTCGCCTTCGTCGCGGCGGGACACCATGGCGAGAGCATACTCGCGGGCAAGCGCTCGCACGTGTGGTGCTCAGAGGTCGGCGGCCTGTCCGCGATAGCGGGACTCTGCCCCTATCCGCTCGACGACGGCAGCGGCATCCCCGCGCCCGAGGAGCTCGCGCCGGCCAACAGAGCCGACGGCGACATCCACCACGCCGAGACGACGATGCTCGCGCTCGAAAACACGCACAACTACACGGGCGGCATCGCCGTATCGCCGGAGCGCTTCGCGCGCACGGCCCGAGAGGGACGCAGGCTCGGCTTCCACGTCCACCTCGACGGCGCGCGCATCTTCAACGCCGCGGTCAAGTACGGCGTCGAAGTTTCCGAATATACAAAAGAAGTCGATTCCGTGCAGTTCTGCCTCTCGAAGGGGCTCGGCGCGCCGCTCGGCTCGATGCTCTGCGGCACGCGTGACTTCATAGAAAAGGCGAAGAAATGGCGCAAACGCCTCGGCGGAGCGCAGCGCCAGGTCGGCATCGCGGCCGCCGCGGGGCTTTACGCGCTCAAGAACAATGTAGCGCGCCTAGCCGAAGACCACGAGAACGCACGTCTGCTCGCGGAGCTGCTGCGCAAGGCCGGAATAGCCGTCGAGGATACGCCCGACATGACGAACATGGTCTTCTTCCCGCTCGGAGAGGGCGACGTGAGCGACGCGGAGTTCGAGAAGCGCTGCTTCGACAAAGGCATGCTCGTCCACATGGTCTCGCCGCGCCGAGCGCGTTTCGTGACGCACATGGACGTGGACCGCGAGGACGTTGAGCGCGCCGCGGCCATAGTGGCGGAGGTAATACGGGCGTGACGGGATTTCTTTCACACGAGGAAGTCGAGGCACTCGCCGCGCACGCTCTGGACGAGGCCCTGCGTCTAGGAGCCTGCGGCGCGGACGTGCTCTACAGCGAAGGCTGCGCCAACGGCCTGACGCTGAAGGACGGCGAAATAGAGGAATCCACCTGCGGCTCGTCCGCGGGCCTCGGCATACGCACGATACTCTCCGACGGGCGTCAGGGCATAGCCTACGGCAACAGGCTCGACCGGGCCTCCGTCGATTCGCTCATCGAATGGAGCCTGCACAACGCGCGCGCCTCGGAGCCTGAGGAGGGCGTCGCTCTCTACGATGGGCCGCTCGTCCGCTGCCCGGAGCTTGAGGCCGAGGACGAAGCGATACGGGCTATAACTCCGGCCCGGCGCATGGAATACTGCAAACTCATGACGGAAACGGCAAGGAGCGCCGACGCGCGGATAATCTCGGTGCGCTCCGCGGCGTGGCGCGACGGCTGGGGAGCTTCATTCTTCGCCACGACGAAAGGGCTTTCGGGCTGGGAGCACGGATCGAGCGCCAACTGCGGCGTCGCCGTCCTCGCGCAGTCCGGCGAGTTCACGGAGATGGGAGGCTACGGCATGGACGCTCTGCGCCTCTGCGAGCTCGACGCTGAAAAATGCGCGCGCAGGGCGGTAAAGCAGACCGTCGCGGCGCTCGGCGGGACGCAGCTCGAGACCGGAACGTACACGATAGTCATCGACCCCGAGGCCGTGGCGCCGCTCGTAGACGTGATCGGGAGCCTCTTCTGCGCTTCGGACGTTCACCGCGGGCGTTCGCTGATGAAGGGGCGCATAGGCGACGCCGTCGCGTCCCGGTGCGTGAGCCTCACGGACGACGGACGCGTGCCGTGGAAGCCCGGCAGTTCGTCCTGGGACTCCGAGGGAGTGCCGACATCGCGCACCGAGCTTATAAAGGACGGCGTCGCGTCAGCCTTCCTCTACAACCTTCAGTACGCGGCGAAGGACGGCGTGAAATCGACGGGCAACTGTTCGCGCGGCATGTCTTCTCTGCCCGACGTAGGCACGACGAACCTGATACTCGAGCCCGGGACTGAAAGCCCTCAGTCGCTGATCTCGCGCGTGACGAGCGGCATGTACGTCACCGAATTCATGGGGCTGCACACTATAGACCCGGTGAGCGGCGACTTCTCGATAGGGGCCAAGGGGCACAGGATAATAAACGGCGAGCTCACGACTCCCGTCAGCGGCGTCACGATAGCCTCGAATCTTCTTGAATTCATGAAAAACATCGCGGCGGCGGGGAACGACCTCACCTATTCATACGCGACCGCCGCCCCGACATTGGTGGTAGATAATGTTGTCATCGCAGGTAAATAGAACGAAATACATAATCATGGCGGCGCTGTCGGCGCTGCTGCTCTTCGCGCTTCCGGCCTTCGCGGAGGAGCGGATAGAGCTGTGGAACGGAGGCATCAAAAAGGGCGCGGTCAGCACGCGCATGAACGGCACGATACGCGAGATGGCGATAGACGAGGTCGTCTCGGCGCTCGGCTTCGCGCCCAAAAAGGACGGCACGTCGCTTATCGTAACGATGGACGGCAAAAAGATAGAATTCTGGAACGGCTCGAACATCGTGCGCGCCGCCGGAACGATAATCAGCTTCTCGACGCCGGTCGTCACGCAGGACGGACACTGGTGGGGCGAGGGACGCGGGCTGCTATCCGCCTTCGGACAGTTCTACAAAGCCATAGGCCAGAAGGCCGATTTCCGATGGGGCGCGGTAAGCGCGGCGGCCGCCGCGCCGGCGCCGAAGAAACAGGCCCAGCCTAAGCCGAAGCCGGCAGAACAGACGAAAAAGGCCGAGCCTGCGAAAAAAACGCAGACGGAGCCGGCGCCGCAGAAGGCCGGGCCGAAGCAGGAGGCCAAAGCCCCGGCACAGACGCAGACGCAAGCGCCCGCTCCGAAGGTCAAGAGCAACAGAAAGCCCATAGTAGTAATCGACGCGGGCCACGGCGGCCACGACCCGGGCGCGTCGGCCAACAAGGTACGCGAAAAGGACGTTAACCTCAAGGCCGCAGTGCAGCTCGGCAAGATACTGAAGGAGCGCGGCGTCGACGCGCGCCTGACGCGCAGCACGGACGTATACCTCAAGCTCGCGGAGCGCACCGCCTTCGCGAACAAGAACAACGCCGACGTCTTCATCAGCCTGCACTGCAACTCCATGCCAAAGGGGCACAGCAAAGTCGCCGGCTTCGAGATATACATCATGGCCCTGCCATCCGACAAGGACGCGATGAACCTAGCCATAGTTGAAAACAGGGAAATATCCGGCGACGCCCACAGCGCGGCGGAGATACAGAAGGCCGACAAAAAGACTCAGCTCCTGCTCAAAATCCTAGGCGACATGCAGCAGAACAACAAGATAGGCGAAAGCACCGCGCTCACCGAGGTGCTCAACGCGAGAGCAAAGAAATCCGGCCTGCCGATGCGCAAGGTCGCGCAGGCGCCGTTCTTCGTGCTGCGGGGCGCGGCGATGCCGGCCGTCCTCGTCGAGATGGGCTACCTGACGAACGCGGCGGAGGCCCAGCGCCTCAACACGGCGGCATACCGCGACAAGATATGCCGCAGCCTCGCCGACGGCATAATAGAGTACATAGAGACGCACCGCGCACAGTAGCGCGGAAGTCCCGCGCCTGCGACACGCGCGGGACGTTTTTGGCATATAATACGAAACCGCCGCGAAAGCGGACACCGCCATTGGGGGACGACGAATGAGAGAACCGGAAGAAAGACAGCGCCATTTTGTGATACGCGACAAGAAGGACGAAAACTACGACCAGCCGGCGGTGCGCCGCCGCGGCCTGATGCGCGAGGAAGAGGACGAACGCGGCGAACAGGACGAAAAGCCCCGCAAGCCGCGCGCGCGCCGCACTCTGCGCGAGCGCGAAATGGAGGAGGAGGAAGAGGCGCGTTCGCTGCGCGGCGGCCGCAGGCGCAAAGCGATGAAGCGCGCAGACTTCGACGACGAAGACGATTACGAGGATGACGACGACTACAGCCGCCCGCGCGCGCCGAAAATCGTACGCATATTCGCGTGGATAGCGCTCGTCGTCATACTCTTCACCTGCGGCTACGTCGCCACGAACTACTTCTTCTCGTGGTCGGACAAAAAAGGCGGAGAGCGCATAGGCAACGTCTACGGCAGCGGAGCGGAGATAACCGAAAGCGCGGCGACGGCGGAGAACGCCCCGTCGAACGCGAAATACAGCATATATGTACCAGACGGCTCATCCTTCCAGACACGCTCCATAGAAATAAAGCCGGGAGGCACGCGCGAGGAGGACATCCAGAAGGTGCTCTCCATGTACATAGACAGCCTAAAAGAAACGAAGGCGATGGACACCGCCGCGGCCGTCAACAGCGTCTTCCACGGAGGCGACTGGCTCTACGTGGACATGACTCCTGCCTTCCAGAGCTCGATAAAGAAGCTCGGCAAAGAAAAGGCGGCGCAGGTACTCAACGGCATGCTGAACACGATGCGCGACAACTTCCCGCCCATCAAAAAAATAAAATTCTACGTCAACTCGAAAGAAATCACGGACAAAACGCCCGTAGACCTCACGGGACCGTGGGAGGAGGGGCGCTAGGATGGAGGCAGCACGCATAGACGGGCGCGCGCCCGGCGGACTGCGCCCGATAACCATTGAACGCGGCGTCAACAGATACGCGGAAGGCTCCGCTCTGATCCGCTGGGGAGACACGCACGTCCTCTGCACCGCCACGGTCGAAGAGAAAGTCCCGCCCTTCCTGCGCGGCTCCGGCAGCGGCTGGATAACGGCGGAATACGCCATGCTTCCGCGCTCGACCCAGAGCCGCATGCAGCGCGAGATAAACCGCGGAAAGCGCGACGCGCGCGGCAGCGAGATACAGCGGCTCATAGGCCGTTCGCTGCGCGCCGCCGTGGACATGCCGCGCCTCGGCGAACGCACGATAACGATAGACTGCGACGTGCTGCAGGCCGACGGCGGCACGAGGACGGCATCCATATCGGCGGGCTTCGTCGCGCTCTTCGACGCACTGCGGACGCTCAAGGCCGACGGCAGACTCGCAGAGATACCGCTGAAGGATCAGATAGCCGCCGTCAGCGTAGGGAAATCCGGCGGCGCGCTCGTCCTCGACCTGCGCTACGAAGAAGACTCGTCCGCCGACGTAGACGCCAACGTCGTCATGACGGGGCGCGGCGGCATAGTCGAAATACAGGGCACGGGCGAGGGCGCGGCCTTCTCGCGCGCGGAGCTCGGACAGATGCTCGACCTCGCTGCATCAGGAATCGCCGAAATTCAGCGTAGGCAGCTTGAAGTCCTCGGACTGACCGAAGACGAACGGAGGCTCTTCGAGACATGCGCATAGTCTTCGCGAGCGGGAACAGAGGCAAATACAGAGAGATGAAGGCGCAGCTCGAGCCGGCCGGCGTGGAGCTGCTCTTCGGCGGCGACATGGAAGGGCCGCACGAAATCGAAGAGAACGGCGAGACCTACGCGGAAAACGCGCTCATCAAAGCACGCGCGTGGGCCGAGGCTACCGGCCTTCCGGCTCTCGCCGACGACAGCGGCCTCGAGGCCCGCGCGCTCGGCGGACTGCCCGGCGTGCGTTCCGCCCGCATAGTTGAAGGCGGCGACGCGGACAGGACGCGCTGGCTGCTCGGCGAGCTCGCGGACAAAGAGGACAGGCGCGGACGCTTCGCCTGCGCGATAGCCGTCGTCCTCGCGCCCGGCAAAAAGCCGCTCGTCGTGACGAGGTACTGCCCCGGCACGATAATACGCAAGCCGCGCGGAGAATCCGGCTTCGGCTACGACCCCGTATTCGTCCCGGAGGGCTTCGACAAAACCTTCGCGGAGCTCGGCGACGAGATAAAAAATAAAATTTCCCACCGCGCGCTCGCAGTCAAAGGTATAGCCCAAAAGCTCAAGGATATGATAGAATAATACGCTGTACGCAGTATGTAACGGCGAAGTCACAGCAAAGCAAAAGCTTTGCTTTTTACTAGAAAAATTTGGAGGTGTAGTTTGTGAGAATCCTTTTGGGAGTCATTCACATACTCGTTTGCGCAGCGTTGATAGCCGTCGTAATGATGCAGAAAAGAAAATCCGGCGGATTCACCGGAGCGTTCGGCGGCGGCGGCACGCAGGCCGATATGAGCGGCACGTGGCAGCGCATGAGCGGCCTGACTAAGGTAACGGCGTGCCTCATGGCGGCCTTCATGGTCATCTCCATCATCCAGGTACTCGTCAGATAGCGGATAAAGCCATGACCATCAAGCCTCTGGACAGCCAGAAAGACATAGCCTCATACAAGGGCGAGGAGGGACGCCTCTTCTCCGCCACCCACGAGGAGATACTCGAAGGCTGGACTACGGACATATATTTCCTCAAGACACGCGACGTCCTGCGCTCGGCGGGACTCCTCGACACCCCGGTCGTCGCCGAGGTGTTCACACGCAAAAGCGGGATATTCTGCGGCTCCGAAGAAGTCCTCAACCTCTTCCGCCGCCTTCCGAACCCGCCGCAGGTCGAAGCTCTCGCAGAGGGAGACAGCTTCGAAGCGAAGGAAGTCCTCATGCGCATAACCGGCACATACGAGTCCTTCGGCATCTACGAAACCGTCCTCCTCGGAATGCTCGCCTCCTCCACCGGCTGGGCGACAGCCGCCAGGGAATGCGTCGAAGCCGCCGAAGGACGCAGCGTCCTCTGCTTCGGGGCGCGCCACGTACACCCGGCGATAGCTCCAGTCATGGAGCGCGCGGCGAAAATCGCTGGCTGCAGCGCCATGAGCTGCATACTCGCAGCAAAGCTCTGCGGCGAAGAGCCGAAAGGCACCGTACCGCATGCGGCGATACTCATGGTTGGAGACACCGTAAAGCTCGCCAAGCTCTATGACGCGCAGGTACCGCAGGAAGAGCCGCGCATCGTCCTCGTCGATACCTTCAAGGACGAATGCGAGGAAGCTCTGCGCGTCGCCGACGCGCTCGGAGACAAACTCTCCGGCATACGCCTAGACACGCCGGGCGAGCGCGGCGGAGTCACGCCCGATCTTGTGCGCGAAATGCGTTGGAGGCTGGACGCGGCGGGATTCAACAAAGTACAGATAATAGCTACCGGCGGACTCACGCCGGAGCGCATAAGGGTCATGAACGAAGCGGGCGCGGACGTCTACGGCGTAGGCAGCTACATAACCAGCGGCGCGCAGCGCGACATGACGATGGACATAAAAATGGTAGACGGCAGGCCGATAGCCAAGCGCGGCCGTCTACCGGGGATAATCCCGAACCCGAGACTTAAACGCGTGCTCTAAGCGCCGCGCCCTGCCGCCGTCCCCCACAGCCGGCGGCAGGGCGTTCCCGGCGGCGGGCGGGCCTGTGTTACGGCGGGCGCGCCTCGCGGACGGGATGGGCGCGGAGACGCTTTGAGCGATAAATCACAACTATGAACAACCACGTCTTCTAAGGAGGAAGATCCATGATAGGCACTCGTTCCTACATGGCCAAGGGCGAAGAAGTAGAGCGCAAGTGGTATCTCATCGACGCCACCGACAAGCATCTTGGCCGTCTCGCAGTACAGGTAGCCCGCATCCTTTCGGGCAAGCATAAGCCCACATATACGCCGCACGTCGACACCGGCGATTTCGTCGTCCTCATCAACGCGGACAAGGTCGGGCTCACCGGCAAAAAACTCATCCAGTCCACGATACGCCGCCACACGGGACATCCCGGCGGCCTCAAGTCGCTCACCTATAAGGAAGTCCTCGAGCGCCGTCCCGAGCGCCTTATCGAGCGCGTCGTCTGGGGCATGCTTCCCAAGACGAAGCTCGGACGCGACATGTACCGCAAGCTCAAGGTCTACGCCGGCCCGGCTCATCCGCACGCGGCGCAGAAACCCGAGCAGATAGACTAAGGAGAGGGGTGGAATAACATGGCAGAGAAAAAATCGGCTTTCCTCTGGGGAACCGGAAGAAGAAAGAACGCGATAGCCCGCGTCCGCATATGCGAAGGCACGGGACAGTTCCTCATCAACAACCGTGAAGTCAAGGACTACCTCCCGCGCTTCTACTGGTCCTCGATGGCTGTACAGCCCCTCGCAGTAGCCGGCGTCGAAGGCAAGATCGACGTATTCGTCAACGCCCACGGCGGCGGACTTACCGGCCAGGCCGGAGCCATCCGCCTCGGCGTCGCCCGCGCGATCCTCAAGATGTACCCGAACGCGCGCCCGGCGCTCAAAAAAGCAGGCTTCCTAACGCGCGATCCGCGCATGGTCGAACGCAAGAAGGTCGGCCTCAAAGGCGCCCGCGCCAACAAGCAGTTCTCTAAGCGTTAATCCGCGGGAGTTCAAAAAACACAGACAACCGCCGTTCATACGGCGGTTGCCTTTTATGCCTGCACAAACAACAAGAGTCAACGGCATCGCGCCGAAACAGTCTCGCATATCATACGCCTGCGGCAACGCTGTAGCTCCAGACTATATCTTCGATCTTATCAAAACAATCCAGGACGAAACGCGGATAGCGCGGCATACCGTTGTAAATCAGCTCAAAACGGAGAGAGCCGCCGAGACCCATGACAGGCATGGCAAACAGCCGCTCGTCTTCCCCGCAGCGCTCGTTGCCCTTGAGCATCGACTGGATGAAAAACTGCGGCGCGCAAAGCGCCGCAAGGCCGGTGCGGCAGATTTTCTCCGAAATGTCGTAGTCGCTGACGGAAAGCACATTCTCGACCGAAATGTCGTTCGACGCCATGAACTGCGCGACGAGCTGATATGTCGTACTCTTTGGATAATTCATCACAAACGACTGTCCGCTGAAATAACGCAGGTCGATCTCCTGCTCCGATACCGGCGACTCGGACACCTCAATCCCGGCACGCTCGCGCAGATAGGCGCGCGACGCAACTAGATATATCCCTTCGTTCGCCAGCGCGCGCACGCGCATATCCGGCGGCGTGACGGCGTTGACGCCGAGAAAACACTCCAGCTTCCCCTTTTCAAAAGCTCCTGCATCGTCAGAGTCTCTTCAAGCGTCAGCTCTATCTTCACGTTCGGGTACTTCATGCGGCACCATCTGAAAAGCTCCGGCACTATTATCTTCGCGCGAGTGTAGTTCATGCCAAGCCGCAGTGTTCCCGAAGCGCCGCGCTGGATCTCCGACAGCTCTGCGTCTAGTCCCTGCTCTATATTCCTGACCGCGAGCAGTGACCGCTGCACCGCACGCCCCGCATCCGTAAGTTCGACGGCGGGACGCCGCGTGAAAAGGCTCACGCCATAATGATCTTCGAGCCGCTTGATGTGGTCGCTCAGACTCTGCTGGCTGATGAAAGATTTCCTTGCGGCCCGTCCGAAGTTCAGCTCCTCCGCCAGAACCAGAAACAACCTTTCCCCGTTAGTCAAACGACCGCCCCCCTTCAAAACAAGATTAACACGAAATTTTCACATCCACAATCTAAATACTGTTAATATATCGGATTTAACTGTTTCCATTATGTCGTTCGAAGACTTATAGTATATGGCATAAGAGAAAGACGAAATTTTCATAAATGTAAAAATTGATAAGCAAAAGGTGTGGACAAAATGAGCAGTCACAATATCAACGATCCAACTCAGGCTTATTACGTAGGGTTGATGAATTCGTGCGGTTATTCGGAGAAAGATCTTGGCAAACCCGTCATCGGTATCGTTAACTCATATACCGACGCAAACCCGGGGCACAAGCCGCTGCGCGAACTGGCCCAGCGCGTCGCCGAAGGGGTATGGGCTGCGGGCGGAACGCCGGCTGAGTTCAACGTACCGGCTCCGTGCGACGGCATGGCTCAGGGGCTCGGGATGCACTACATACTGCCATCGCGCGACCTCATCGCCGGGGCGGCGGAATGTATGGCGCGCGCGCACGATTTCGACGGACTCGTATTCCTCTGCTCGTGCGACAAAATAGTCCCGGGCATGCTCATGGCGGCGGCCTCGCTCGACAAACCGTGCCTTTTCCTCACGGCAGGATGCATGGTGCCATACGACGACGGCGAGCGCGTATATGTGACGCCCGACCTGAAGGAATCCATCGGCGCGTACAGGGCGGAGAAGATAACGGCCGACGAATTCAGCCGCTTCAAACACAGCATCTGCCATTCGTGCGGAACATGTTCGATGTACGGAACGGCGAACACGATGGGCGTATTCGCCGAAGCGATAGGCATCGCCCCCTTCGACTCGACGACCATGCTCTTCTGCTCGGCGGAAAAAGTACGGCAGGCGCGCGCCGTCGGAGAGAGAGCCGTCGAACTCGTGCGCGAGGGGACATGCTTCTCCGACATCGTGACGAAGAACTCCATAATCAACGGCCTGCGCCACGTCTCCGCGACCGGAGGGTCGAGCAACGCGCAGATACACGTATGCGCCCTCGCGCGCGTCATGGGAATAGACCTGACGCTCAAGGAGTTCGACGAAATTCAGAAAGACATCCCCGTAATAGCGAAATTCAAGCCGTCGTCGAAATACAACATCAGCGACTACCACAAGGCCGGCGGTGTCGGCGCGACGCTCAAAGCTATAAAACGCCATCTTAATCTCAACGAGAAACTCGCGATGGGCGGAACGCTCGGCGAATATCTCGACGCATACAGCCGCCGCGTCGACCCCGAAATAATCCACGGCGAAGACGACCCGCTCTACCCCGACGGATGCTACGCGGTTCTCTACGGCAATGTCGCGCCCGGCGGCTGCGTCATAAAGAAAAGCGGCGTCGTGCCGGAGATGTTCAAACACACAGGCCCCGCCGTCTGCTTCGACTCGGAAGAAGAGCTGCGCGACTTCATGGTGAACAAGGACATAAAGCCCGGCTGCGTCCTCGTCATACGCTATGAGGGGCCAAAGGGCGGCCCGGGAATGCGCGAGATGTCCATCCCCGCCGCTATGCTCGTCGGCATGGGGCTGCACACCAGCGTCGCGATGATAACCGACGGACGCTACTCGGGCGCGACGCGCGGCCCGTGCGTCGGACACATCTCCCCAGAGGCCTGGGACGGCGGCCCGATAGCGGCGATACAGGACGGCGATATGATAACGATAGACATCGACGCGAAAACCATCAACGTCGCCCTCACTGACGAAGAAATAGCGGAACGGCTGAAACACGTAAAACGCCCCGACCACCCCGCCCCCGGTGTGCTGTCAGCGTACAGGCTCGGAGTTTCCGGGCCGGATGAAGGAGCGCTCTGGCTCTACCGTAAATAGCCCTCGTCACCAATAAGCAAAAACACGGAACGTTTTTAAGCGTGCGGCCGTGAAATTCGGGAGGCCGTACTGGTCTCCCTTTTTTTGCAAAAATTCCAAAGGAGGAAAAACAATGACAAATCTTATCATTTTCATCGTCGGACTCGCCATAATGCTTTTCCTGATGATGAAGACAAAGCTCGGGCCTTTCGCATGTATGCTTCTCGCTGGGCTCGGCATAGGAATGGCCTGCGGCCTCGACAGCATGAAGGCGATAAACACGCTTGTGGACGGTTTCGCCGGGACATGCAAAAGCATCGGACTTCTTGTAATTTTCGGTACGATACTCGGTATTTATCTTGAAAAATCGAACGCCTGCCTCCGCATCGCAACGACGCTGCTCCGCGTGGTAGGCAACAAAAATTCAAGCGCAGCGCTCGCCACAACCGGATACCTCGTCGCCATACCGGTCTTCAGCGACGTCGCAATGGTGCTTCTCGCTCCGCTCGTCAAATCGGTCGCGAAGAAAAGCGGCAAAAGCCCTTACGCGCTTGGCACGGTGACAGCCTGTTCTCTGCTCTCGACAAACGCTTTCGTAGCGCCCACCCCCGCACCGCTCGCGGTCATAGCGGTGCTCGGGCTCGACATAGGCACATCGATACTGTGGGGGCTTCCCGCCGCTCTCTTCATCACGATATGCGTCTGGATATTCGGCGAATTCTATCTTATGCGCAAACCAGCCTCGTGGTTCACGCCGCTTGAGAGCGAAAAAGCAGACAGCGGCGTTATGCCTGACGAGAGCACGCTTCCGTCATTCATAGTCTCAATAATGCCGATACTGCTTCCGGTCGTGCTCATACTCTGCGCGTCGGTCGGCGGCCAGCTTCTTGAAAAAGGGACTTTCCTGACCGTCCTGAACTTCCTCGGAGACAAAAACATCGCCCTCGTGCTCGGCATAGTAGTCTCCATACTTTTCCTCGCACCGTATCTTCCTGAAAAAGAGCGTTACGCTCCGATGACGGACGCGCTGAAAATCTCGGGCCCGATAGTATTCATCACAGCCGCGGGCGGCGCGCTCGCAAAGATAGTCAGCGCCACAGGCGTAGGCGAAACGATAGCACAAGTCCTAATCAATTCGCCGATCCCGGTAATTTTCATCCCATTCCTCATCACCGGATTCTCTAAGTTCGCTCAGGGCTCGGCCAGCGTAGCGGCGATACTCGCCGCCGGTCTATCCGTTCCGATGTGCGAAGCTGGGCTCATCACGCCGCTTGAAGCTTTCCTCTCAATCAGCGCCGGCTCCTCGCTCGGCTCGCACGTCAACAACAGCTTCACGTGGGTCTACAGCGAATTCATCGGCTGCGACATAAAGACGACGCTGAAAACGCTCTGCGTGGGACAGAACATAGTCATGTCGATCACGGGCATCATAGCGACGCTCGTCATCAGCATGATAGCATAACGCCTGAAAAGATTTACCAAAACACTGGGGCACGCGCGGCAAACCGCGCGTGCCTATTATTTTGCGCCGCGTGCAAAAAATAAGCGCGTTTCCGTCACTTCTCCGCCCGTCCGATAAAATAAAAGCCGTTCGACGTGTGTCCGTTCATCGTCGTGAAGGTCAGGCGGCTGTATTCGAGCTCTTTGAAGCCGCTCAGGAGCGCCTTTATCCAAAGCTCGTCGTGGTGGCGGCATACCGCGCCTTCCGGCAGTTCGAAGACGCCGTACACGCCGTACTTGTCTTTGAATTTTTCGTAGCGCGCGGCGTTGCGCTCGTCGGCGTTGAGCAGGAAGTCGTTGACGTACAGGATACCGCCGGGACGCAGGACGCGGCGGATCTCCGCTATGAAGCGCTCCTGCTCCGCGTCGGTGCGTATGCAGGTGAGCACGGCGAAGACTATAACGGCGCCGGCGCTTTCGTCTGGCAGGTCGATTCTCTCCGCCTCGGCCTTCACTCGCAGGTCAAGGTAAGGATACTCGTCGCGGCCTCTTTGTATCATTCCTTCGGAAAAATCTATGCCTATGAGATCGCGCCAGCCCGCGCGGTAAAGCTCGTCGAGCGTGCGCCCGTAGCCGCAGCCGACGTCGAGTATCGAGGCTACGCGCGGGACGTATTTTTCAAACGCTTCGAGCTGAAACGGCGTTGTGAATTGTTTTGTCTCCGCGGCTTTGTTCCAATATTCCTGCTGATCCATCTTCTGACTTCCTCCAATTTTTTATACGTGGCTCGCGCTCCGGAGATTTTCAACCGTTTCTAGTTTTCTCAGTCGCATGCGGCGTCTTGCGTATTTTCATTTCCTTCGTCTTTTTTTGCACCGTCGTTTTCATGTTTGAAGCCCCAGAGCATTATTTGATAGAAAATCGGCATGAGGTCTCTTCCTCGCTCCGTAAAGGAATATTCCACGTGAGGCGGAATTTCGTTGTATTGTACGCGGTTTACGAAGCCGTCGGCTTCGAGCTCGCGCAGCGCGCTGGCCAGCATGGTGTTGGTGATGCCGCGTATTTCTTTTTTCAGCGTGCTGAATCGCACCGTGTCGTGGATGCAGAGCTCGTATAAAATCTGCGTCTTCCATTTGCCCTGGAGCATCCGCAGCAGCGGCGTGACGGGGCAGTTGCCGAGGTCGGTCACGATGCCTTTTTTAACGTCGCGCAGGTATTCTTCGTATGTCATTGTTTGGTCCATCGCCGGAACTCCTTCCCCGTCACGCGCCGAGGCACGCGGGCCAGCCGAGCACCCTGCGCTTCATGCCGCCGACGTCGAGCACGCCCTGCGCGAAGCCTTTTCTGACCAGCTCTTCGGGCACGTATTCGTCGTATTTTTCAAAGACGGGGACTTCCTTCGGGTAGAGCAGCTCCATCGGGTCGAAGTCTTTGGCGGCCTCTTCGGCCGTGACGCGGTAGAATTCTTCTTCCGAGGCCTTCATCGTGAACTGCATGTAGTACGGCCGCGAAGGGGCGAGCCCGCGGAGGCCGAGCCGTTTGCCGCAGCGTATTTTGAGAAACCGCTCAAGCGCGAGAAAGCCGTAGCTTCCGAGCCACGGGAACAGCGCCCATATGTTTCCGCCGAGGTTCACGAGCGGCCGTTCCGCGACGCCAGCTTTCGCGAATGTCTCCCTCGCGTCCATAAGCCTGCACGCCGCGCGGCGCATGAGGTACGGATAGCTCGTCCGCTCGTTCAGGACGCCGTACATGCGTTCGAGTATGCGCGTGTGGATGTCGCCGGCCACGTCGCCGAAGTAGGCCGGGATGCTGCCTTTTACAAGCGTACACCAGACTTCGCGTTTTTTGTGGTCCACCTCTTCGACGAGCCAGACGCGGCCGGCTATCGCTATCTTGTCGCCTGGGGGCGGCGGCTTTACTATCGTACCCAGCTCTTCGGGGCCGGAGCGAACAGAGTATTCTATGTTTTCGCGGAATACGGCATAGAACTTGTAGTCGTTGACTATGCGTTCGCCGGCGAGGCCGAGGATGAGGCCTCCGTTTTCAGTCCGGCTTATGTGGTCCGTTTCGAGCAGGCGGCGGAGCAGGATGCGGTAGTCGTCCTGCGAAATCCCGCGGAAGCAGGAGAGCGTCAGCACGCGCGAGGCCAGCTCCCCCGGCGTCATCTCGCCGCACGACGCGAGAGTGCTCATTGTCTGGTGATAGAGCAGGCTGTAGGGCAGCCGGCCGGTACGCGGCGGCTCGACGAAGCGCTCTTCGATGTAGAGCTGCACGATGGCGATCCCCTGTATCAGATACCACGGGACCGTCTCGGGCATCAGCGCTCGCGGCTCGGCGTGGTCTTCGCGCATGACGAACCACATTTCGGCCGGAGCGCCGCGCCGTCCCGTCCTGCCCATCCTCTGGAGAAAGCCGGAGACTGTGAAGGGCGCGTCTATCTGGAACGCGCGCTCGAGTCTGCCGACGTCGATTCCGAGCTCGAGCGTCGCCGTCGCGCAGACGGACATCGTCGAGTCGTCGTCCTTCATCTCTTCTTCGGCGCTCTCGCGGTACGACGACGAGAGGTTTCCGTGGTGTATTAGGAATCTGTCGGGCTCGCCGTTGGCCTCACAGTACTGCCGAAGGCACTGGCAGACGGCTTCGCATTCTTCGCGCGAGTTGGTGAAGATGAGGCATTTCTTGCCCCGCGTGTGCTCGAAGATGTAGCCTATCCCCGGGTCGGCAGCCTTGGGCGCGGTGTCGGCCGGCGCTTCCGGACGGATGGTCTCCGGCGCCGACTGGCGGTCTTCGTCGGCCTGCGGCGCTGTGTTGTAAAAATGTTCCATCGAGAGCCGCCACACTTCCCTGCCGCCGTCGAAGCGCGGCACTACGGTGCGCCGTCCGCTGCCGGCGGCGAGGAAACGCCCCGCCGCTTCCGGGTCGCCGATGGTGGCGGACAGGCCGACTCTTCGCGGGCTGCACCCGGCAAGGCGGCACATGCGCTCTATCAGGCAGAATGTCTGCAGGCCGCGGTCGCCGCGCAGAAGCGAATGGATTTCATCTATGACGATAAAGCGCAGGTCGCCGAAGAGCGACGGAATCTCCATGTGCTTGTTTATCATCAGAGATTCGAGCGATTCCGGCGTTATCTGCAGGATGCCGCCCGGCTTGCGCATAAGCCGCCGTTTCTGCGACTGCGGCACGTCGCCGTGCCAGCGGGTCACGGGGATGCCGGCCTCTTCGCAGAGTTCGCCGAGCCTGCCGAACTGGTCGTTGATCAGAGCTTTCAGCGGCGCTATATAAAGCGCGCCGACGCTGCGCGGAGGGTCTTCGTCTAGCAGCGTCAGTATCGGGAAAAACGCCGCCTCCGTCTTGCCGGAAGCCGTCGAGGCGGTCAGAAGCACGTTGTCTTCCGTGCCGAAGATGGCCTCGCCAGCGGCGTTCTGCACGCCGCGCAGCGCCTTCCAGCCATAGCGGTATATGTAGTCCTGTATGAAGGGAGCGTACCGGTCGAAGACGTTCATATAGTAAACTCCGCGTAATCCTTGTCCGTCTTGTCGGAGACGGCCTCCGGCTTCGCGTAGTTGAAATCGCCCGACTGCAGCAGGCCGTCCATAGTAAGCTCAGGATTCTGGTACATCAAATCAAGCAGCTCGATGAAATCCCTGATGACCTCGCGCGGCGTGATGTTCTGGTCCGCGCCGACGCGCTCGTATTCCAGCCTGACGAAACGGGCGAGGTCCTCGGTGCCGGGTTTCTTCCGATAGCCGTAGAGCCCGGCGTGCATGTCCGAGAGTTTTTCGCAGAGCACGAGCATTTCCTCCGGCGTCAGCGGCTCAAGACGTATCACCGGCGCGAGAAGGTCCCTCGCCCCTGGCCTCGAAAATTTGCCCTCGGCAAGACGCGAGCGCAGCGCCTCGTAGCTGTAGAGACCGCGCCGCCTGTCTTCGACGGCCTGCGGCGTCGCGCCCATGATGACGCCGAGGTACCTCGCTCTGCCCTGAAGGACGTCGTTGTACATGGTCAGCAGCTTCTCGTAATTGTACTGCCGCGTCACTGAGTTCGGAATCTTGTAGAGATTGACCAGCTCGTCGATCATTATCATCATGCCGGCGTACCCCGCCATGCGGAAGAATACGGCGAAGATTTTCAGATATTCGTACCAGTCGTCGTCGGTGATGATGATGCTGACGCCGAGCTCATCCTTCGCCTCGCGCTTCAGCGTATATTCGCCGCGGAACCAGCGCGTCACCTTCGCCTTCATCACGTCGTCGTCTTCGACGTAGGCGTGGTAATAGACGGACAACAGCCGAGCGAACTCGAAGCCGTGCACAAGCTCGCTGACCGTGGAGGTGACCTCGTAGATTTTTCTGTCAACGGCCTTTGTCAGCGCTGGGTCGCCCGGCTCGAGTCCGGTCTCCTGCACCGTCTGAGCGCGCACGCCGCTTATCCACCGGTCGAGCACGAGCGTCAGCGCGCCGCCCTCCGGCTTCGTCTTGGTCGAGAGGCTGCCTATCAGCTCGCGATAGGTGGCGAGCCCCTGCCCCCTCGTCCCCTGGAGCCGGCGCTCGGGCGAGAGGTCGGCGTCAGCCACGATGAAGCCCCTGTCCATCACGTAGTTGCGGATGGTCTGTATCAGGAAGCTTTTGCCGGAGCCGTATCGCCCGACTATGAAACGGAAGGACGCGCCGCCCTCCGCCGTGATGTCCACGTCGTGCAGCAGCGCCTCGATTTCGTTTTTCCTTCCAACTGTGATATACGGCAGTCCCACCCTCGGGACTACGCCGCCTTTCAGCGAATTCAATATCGTCTGCGCGATCCGCCTCGGAACTTTCTTATTGTCCGCGTCCACCGGCACCGCCTCCAAACATTTTAAGAATATCTTCGCGATAGTCCTCGACAAACGAAAGGGTTTCTCCGTCGCATTCGACGGCGTTGTCGCCTATCGCGTCGAACAGGGCCTCGTTTACGGCGTCCGCCGCGACCGAGGGCATCATGTGCGATGCCTTTATGGCGGCTCCGGCCGCCTTGGGCCCTCCGTTGATAAGGTCGAGAAGTATCCGCCGCAGCGTTTCGTCGAGCGCGGGCGGCCCGCCGGCTTCTTCATCAGCCGTAGCCGCCTGCCGCGTCTCTTCCGCGCGCGCCGGCGTCTCCGGCGCGGCGGGGCCGTCGGTATCTTCCTCCGTCAGCAGGCTGTCCATCGTGACGAGCGCGTCGCGCCGTATCCGGTCGAGCCCGGAGAAATCTATCGTCACCTTCGGCCTCGCGGCCTCGCTTTCCCTCCTGCGCTCCTCCGCCAGCACGCGCTCCACGAAAGGCGACGCCCACGCCTCGTCTGGGTCCTCGCGGAGCGCGGCGCCAGTCTTGAAATATTTTCTAAGCAGGCGGTCAGTCTCGTGCAGAAGGCTGCGGAAGAGCTTCCTGTCAAAAAACAGATCGTCGTAGCGCGATTCGCGCCACTCGCCGCCCCGGCAGCGGTAGCTCCTGCCCGCGTCCAGCTCGTAGTCCGCGTCAGGGTGCGGCTTCTCCTGCCAATAGACGGCGTTGGCGAAAGGATACCACCGGCAAAGCCTCCGCCTTCCGAAACACGCCGTGAAAAATTTGTTCCCGCTGACGCGATGCTCCTCCGCGACGGCTCGCCATACCGCGGCGAAAATGCGCTTTCCCCGCCCGCCGCGCAGTGAGGCGGCGGGCGAATGGGCCAGCCGCTTTCCGTCCAGAGCGCAGAGAGCTGAGAAAATATCCTCGTCCGACGCATCCTTAGAGTTCTTTAGGACGGCGAGCGCCTCGTCCCGCTTTATCACGGCGGGATCCGCGTACTGCCGCGCCAGCTCCGGCGGCAGGCCGCGCGTCACGGCGTACTCGAATTCCCATCGACGCAGGTTGCCGCGCATTCCTGGGTCTCCTATGCCGGAATCTATAAATCCCGTCTCAAAATCGCGCATCTTCTTCAGCGCGTCCTCGGGAGAGTCCGTCCCGATGCCGTTGATCAGCTCGTACACATACAGATATGCGAGCGAAGCGGGTATCGGAGAGAAGACTCCCTTCCTGACGCGGGCGCGCCACGTGAAATATCCGCGGAGCTGCCCTATATTCAGATCGTGGTAAGTGGTGAAGTAGCGGCGGAACACTCCGCTCCACGGCGCGTCGTCCTCGTAGTCCTCCATAAATTTGCCCTGCCGGTAAAAGTTACGGCATTTCTGTGCGAACGAGCCGTCCGTATATTCGTATAGCCTCAGCATTTCTCGGATTTTTTGCGGGACGTCGGGAATTTCTCCGGCCCCGCGCTCGCCTGCGGCCGGCAGCGCCACAGCCCCGAGCTCCGCCGCTTGAACGGCGGGCGTGGCGTCAAGCACGATAGTATAACCGCGTTTCTCACCGGAATAGACGGCGCGGTCGAAGAGGCGGAAGACTACCTCCGGCTTGGTATTTTCGCCGAAGCTGACTCCTACCCAGCGGTCACCCTCCATTCGGAAAGGCCGCGAAAGAAACGGCTCGGCCTTTTCGGCGGGCTCGAGCCGCCCGCACTTGATATCGCATAACTGAACCTCAGCCCTTGAAACTGGGTCACGCCGGCGTATAAGGAGCGCGATCCACCTTCCAGTGGCCGGATGGGCCATGACGGAAAAGCCGTGAAATCCCACCCATTTGCGCTGCTCGCGGATATGGAACTTTTCTTCGGCGTAGGCCGTCAACTCCGACAAATCCATCAAGTCACCACACGGCACGGACGCAGGTTCTGAAAAACCGTCTGGAACCGTCGCGGGATAAAATCCGACGCCGCGCCTTCCTCAAGGTATAGTATAAAAATTGTACTATATCCAACTAGAAAATCAAGTACGCAGAAAATCCGCACTTGGTATCGTAAGGCGTACCTGGTAGGTATTTTGTCCCGAAGCTCGTGTCGTTACAGCACGCGCTCGAAGAGCAGGAAGTTTCTCGGTTCGCCTATGTCTTCGTAGAATATTTCAACGGTCCCGGCGTTTTTGAAGCCGTGGGAAAGGTACATTTTCTGCGGGATTACGTTGCCCTCTATGCAGTCGAGGCGGAGTGCTTTCTGTCCGCGTGCGCGCGCCGTTTCCGCCGCGTGTTCCACGAGGCGGCCCGCGTATCCCCTGCCGCCGTACCGCGGCGAGACGCGCAGCGCGTGCAGCACCGAGACGGATTTCTTATCCGCATCTATCTGCCACGGCGCCGCGTCGTACGCTTCGTCGCATTCGTTGTTCATTATGTACGCGGCTATTATTTCCCCGTCTTCTTCGCCGACGAAAAGGCCGCCTTCGCGGGCCGCCGCTTCCGCCATCGCGCGCGGCGGGAATCCCCCCTTGTATTCTCCGCGCAGGAATTTCGCGCCGCCGAGCTCGCGGCACATCGCGTCGTAAAATTCCATTATTTCATCAAGCTCGTCAATTTTCGCCTCGCGTATCACCATCCGCCCGCGCCTCCGTTCTCTCCGTCTCTTCGCGTTATGATACCAGATACGGCGCGCGCGTAAAACATAGAAAAAGCCCCGGGGCTTTCGCTCCGGGGCAGCGTCGTTTGCTTTTGCGTGAATCGCGCGTGGCTTAGAAGCTTTCCTGTGCGTTTCTAGCGATGATCTCTTCCTGCTGGTAGTTGTCGAGGTCTACGAAGTAGTCGCTGTAGCCCGCGACGCGGACGAGGAGGCCGCGGTAGTTGTCCGGGTGGGCCTGGGCGTCGCGCAGCGTCGCTTCGTCGACGACGTTGAACTGGATGTGGTGCCCGCCGAGCTTGAAGTAGGCGCGGATGAGGTTCTTGACGCCTTCGATCCCCTCTTCGCCGGCGAGGACGGAGGGCAGGAAGCGCTGGTTGAGCAGCGTTCCGCCGGACTTGACCTGGTCCATCTTGCCGAGCGACTTGACGACCGCGGTCGGGCCGTGGCGGTCTGCGCCGTGGCTCGGGCTGGTGCCGTCGGACTCGGGCATTCCGCTGAAGCGTCCGTTCGGCGTCGCGGCGAGTTTCTGCCCGAAGTAGTTGTGGCAGGTCGTCGAGAGCATGTTGAGGTGGTAGGTCGGGCCGAGGATGCTGTGCTTTCCGTCGATTGTGCGGAAGAGGCTGTCGTATACCCTTCTCATTATGTCGTCGGCGTAGTCGTCGTCGTTGCCGAAGAACGGCGTCTTGTTCCAGAGGGTGAGGCGCATTGCTTCGTGGCCCTCCCAGTTGTCCTTCATCGCCGCGACGAGTTCCTCGAGCGTGTAGGTGCCTTCGTCGTAGACGTGCTTCTTTATCGCGGAGAGGCTGTCGGTGATGGTGCCTATGCCGCAGCACTGGATGTAGTCGCTGTTATAGCGCGGGCCGCCGTTGTAGTAGTCCTTACCCTTCTCGATGCAGTCGCGGATGACGCAGGAGAGGTAGGTCGCCGCCATATTGGTGGCGTACTGGTGGCGCAGGTAGTTGTCCACGCCTATCTTCGTATCGACGACGTATTCCATCTGCTTCTCGAAGGCCGTGTAGAGGTCGTCGAAGGTCTTGAAGTCGGAGAGTTCGCCGGTCTTGATGCTGACCTGTTTTCCGGTGAGCATGTCTACGCCGTTGGTGAGCGCGTACTCGAGGAGCTTCGGCGTGTTGAGGTAGCCGTGGAGCAGGTAGGCTTCCTTGCCGGAGCAGCCGGTCTCGATGCAGCCGCTGGTGCCGCCTTCGCGCGCGTCTTCGAGCGTTTTGCCTACGCGCATCTGCTCCTGGATGACCATGTCGGCGTTGAAGACCGACGGGTAGCCCATGCCGTTGCGGAAGACTCTCGCCGCCGCGCGGATGACGTTGTCTGGCGTGCGCTCGCTGACCTGGATGTTGCCCTGCGGCTGGAGCAGGCGCAGCTCGTTGAAGAGCTCGAGGCAGATGTAGGTGACTTCGTTGGAGCCGTCGGTGCCGTCGCGCTTGAGTCCCGCGAGGTTGATGTTGGTGAAGTCGTTGTAGGTGCCGCTTTCCTTCGCTGTGACGCCGACTTTCGGCGGGGCCGGCGTGTTGTTGACCTTGATGAAGAGGCAGGCGAGAAGCTCTTTCGCCTGGTCGCGCGTGAGCGTGCCGTCGGCGAGGCCCTTCTCATAGAACGGCCCGAGGTGCTGGTCGAGGTGTCCGGGGCTCATGGCGTCCCAGCCGTTGAGCTCGGTGATGGTCGCGAGGTGTACGAACCAGTACATCTGCACGGCCTCCCAGAAGTCGCGCGGCGCGTGGGCGGGGACCCAACGGCATACGTCGGCTATCTTGAGTAGCTCGGCTTTGCGGGTCTCGTCCTTCTCTTCGGCGGCCATCTTTTCGGCGAGGTCGGCGTGACGCTCGGCGAAGATGATGACCGCGTCGCAGGAGATGTCCATACCCTGGAGCTGCTCGTCCTTAGCGGTAGCTTCGGGGTCGTTGATGAAGTCGAGCTTCGCGCGTGCTTCGGCGATGTCCTTCTTCATGTCGAGGGCGCCCTTCTGGTAGATGAGGTTGTCGAGCGACGTGTGCCCCAGCGCGCGCTGCTCGCCGAACTCGGTGAAGGTGCCGGCCTCGTAGAGGAGGTTCCACGCCTCGGGCATACGCTCGAAGAGGCGGTCTCTCATGCAGCGGCCGCGCCAGTAGGGCTCGACTTCCTTTTCGTAAATGTCCATGTCGGCCGGCGACACGGTGTAGTTCTGCTGCGCGCGCGTAGTGAGGACTTCAAAGTCGTGGCGCGAGTGGCAGGTCAGCTCAGGGAAGGTCGAGACGGCCTTCGGGAACGGGCCGCGCTCGCCGACGATGAGCTCGTCCTTGCCTATGTAGATGGTCTTGTTTTCGCAGATATGCTTGAAGTTCGCGCCGCGAAGCACAGGCATAGGAAGCTTGCCTTCGTACTCCTTGTAGAACTCGGTCTCGAGCAGCGCTCTTTCGATGGAAATGCTCGGGTGCTGGTCGAAGCTCGCGTCGCGGAGCCTCTTGACGCGCTCGCTCGAAGGAGCGGCGGCCTTCTGGACTTCTTCGCTCATCTGTCCGCAGCAGCACGGTGTTTTGATGTTTTCAGCCATTGTTGTTTACCTCCTTGCGGTATTTCGTTATGATGTCTGTTTCTAAACTTTTACGGCGTTTCCCAGGGGGCTATCCGCCGATGTGTACTTTCAGCCCGTAGCTCTCGAGTATCGCCGCGGCGTGCCGCGTCTGGTTCTCCGTCGGCGGCATAAGGTCGGGCAGTTTGTAGTCCATGTGCCAGCGCTCATGCTTGCCCTTCGCCACCGTGTGGTACGGCAGTATGTTGACGCCAACTATTCCGCGCAGCGGAGCTACGAATTTTCCTATGGCGCGCATGTTGTCGTCGCCGCTGTTGAGCCCCGGCATGAACGGGATGCGGACGTTGACGTTCGCCCCCGCCTCGCATATCGCGGCTAGGTTCTCGAGTATAACGACGTTGTCGACGCCGGTGTATTTTTTATGCTCCTCCGGGTCCATGTGCTTGATGTCGTAAAGATAAAGGTCGGTGCGCTTGACAGAATCTACTATCACGCGCTTCTGCGTGAAGCCGCAGGTATCCACGCAGCGGTGGTAGCCCTGCGCGCCGCAGGCGTCGAGCGCCTCGATAAGAAACTCGGGCTGCATGAAAGGCTCGCCTCCCGAGAAGGTGACTCCGCCGGTGCGGAAGAAAATCTCGTCCTTGTGAAGCTCTTCCATGAGAGCCTCGACGGTGTACGGCCTTCCGCAGAGTTCGCGCGCCTCTGGCGGGCATGCGTCGCAGCATTTGCCGCAGCCGTTGCAGAGCCCTTCGTCCGTCACGAGAGAGCCGTTCACGACGGAGACGGCGCCGTTCGGGCAGACTTTTATGCACGTTCCGCAGCCGATGCACTTCTCCGAACGGAAGAGCACCGTCGGCGCCACGGACTGGCTCTCCGGATTGTGACACCACCAGCAGGCCAGCGGACAGCCTTTGAGATGCACCGTAGTGCGCGTCCCGGGCCCGTCGTGTATGGAATATTTCTTGATGTCGAATATTATCCCGCTCTTACTCAACGGTAAGATTCCCCTCCTCTGACACGTCAAGCTCCACATGGTTCGCAAAATAATATCTGCGTATGAAGCGCTCCTGCACCGAGAAAGACCAATGCACGTCGCGGATATAGTCCGCCGCCCCGTTGAAGTCGTGCTCCCTCAGAAGCTTTATCATCGCCGCGTGCTCGTCGAGCGAATGAACCTCCCACTCCTTCACGAAGGTCTTGTTTCTCGGAAAATCGTAAAGACGCTCCTTGCGTATCTTCACCGCGTGGTACATCTCCGCGTTGTCCAGCATATCGAGGTAGACGTTGTGGAACCGCAGATTCGCCTCGTAAAAGACGGTGAAATTATTGTGGTCCAGAGCCTTCCTCATCTGCTGGTTGTACTTCTCCATAACGTCGGCGTCCGCGTCGCGGAACCTGACCGCGACGAGCAGCAGAGCCGCCGACTCGAGAGCGCCGAGAATCTCGTAAATATTGCGTATCTTCTCCAGAGTCAGAGAATTCACCACTACGCCCCGGCGCGGGAAAATCGTCACAAATCCCTCCGACTCGAGCTGAAAAAGAGCGTCGCGCAGCGGCGTCCTGCTCATCCCCAGTTCGCGGCTGATGTCGTTGAGGTTCAAAAAGGCCCCAGGCCTAAGCCTGCCCTCGTTCATCTGCACGCGAAGATAGTCGTATACCTGCTCCTTCAACGATTTCAACGTGAAGTGGGATTCGCACGTCATAAAATTCTTCCCCTCTCGCATTCTAATTGTAGCACAGATATATCAGTTTGCCAACGTGAACCTGATTATCCGCGCCGCAGAAAAATTCAAAACGCGCAAAGGCGTTGTAATATCAAGCCTTTTTAAGCTTATGCGCCACGCGCGCCGTGATATTTTTCAAAAAATTGTCATCGCCCTTTGTAAAGAGCGGCCAATTCAGTTTACTTATTATAATTCTAATACAAGGGCCTTGGAAACATCTCGCATAAAGGGATTACAGCGCGGCGAAAAAAGGTTATACTTAACAAATCGGGGGAAATCCTGGTTCCTTCGGAAAGCGACGAGACAACTACGAAAGGGGAATTTTTATGAGGATACAGACCTTCAAGCTTGAAAGACAGTTCGCGCTATACAAGGCCAAGGCGAAATATATGCTGAGCCAAAGCTCATGCGAGGGCTGCACGATGCGCGAGATCCTCGACATGGCAGACGACGAATGCCGCCGCCTGTGGGACGATCTCAGCCTCGGCTATACGAAGCCGGAGGGCTTCCTTCCCCTGCGCGAGGCTATATCGTCGCGCTACACCTCGATACGCCCCTCCGACATACTAGAGCTCGCGCCGGAAGAGGGCATCTTCATTTTCATGAACAATATGCTCGAGCCGGGCGACGAGGTCATCGTCATGCACCCGACGCTCCCGTCGCTCTACGAGCTGCCGCGCGCGCTCGGCTGCACCGTCGTCAAATGGCCTCTCGAGGTCACAAGCTGGGGCTGGCGGCTGGATATAAACTTCCTCGCCGAAAACATCTCGCCGAAAACGAAGCTGCTCATCATGAACGTGCCGAACAACCCGACCGGCTTCATCCCGGTGCGCGCGGAGCTGGACAGGATACTGAACCTGGCAGACCGCAACGGCACGTGGATATTCAACGAAGAGACGTACCGCGGCATGGAACACGACCCTGGCGCGGCCCTTCCCTCGCTCGCGGACATATACCCGCGCGCGACCGTCGTCGGCGGCCTCAACAAATACGGCCTGCCCGGCACGCGAATCGGCTGGCTCGCCTCGAAGAACCGCCAGATCATAAGCGACTGCGCCGCCTTCAAAGACTACACGACGCTCTGCAACAACGCTCCGGGCGAAATACTGGCCACGATAGCGATGCGCAACGCTCCGGACCTCCTTAAGCGCAACCACGACATAGTGCTCGAGAACCTCGCCGTAGCCGAATCCTTCTTCAAGAAGCACCGCGACCTCTTCCAATGGATACAGCCCAACGGAGGCGCGACGGCTTTCCCGCGTCTGCTTCCTCCGCTCGACGTGACAGAGATGTGCGAGCGCGCGATGGCGGAAAAGCAGCTCCTTATAATAGGAGAGCGCGCCTTCGGCCTCAACACGAACCACTTCCGCGTCGGCCTCGGACGGCGCGATTTCAAAGAGTCGCTCGCCGTATTCGCGGACTGCGTTGAGCATATGAAGGCCGCAGCCGAAGCCAGGGGCAAATAATCGCGAACAAGCCGCGCCGCCGGCGCGGCTCTTCAAGACTGACATAAAATAAAAAGGAAATAAAAACAGGAGTGATTCAATCATGCGTTATTCAGACAGGATTCTGACAACCCCGTCCTCTTTCATAAGGGACATACTCAAAGTGACGGAGGACCCGTCGGTCATATCGTTCGCCGGCGGACTGCCGAACCCCATATCGTTCCCGCAGGAGGCCCTCAAGGAGTCCGCGTGCAGGATAATCGACGAATTCCACGGAAAAGTCTTCCAGTACTCGACGACCAACGGCTACGCGCCGCTGCGCCAGTACATCGCCGACAAATATAACAGAAACTTCGGCCTCAACCTCAAGCCCGAACACGTACTCATCACAACCGGCTCGCAGCAGGCGCTCGACCTGATGGCGAAGATACTGCTCAACAAGGGCGACGGCGTCATAATCGAAGAGCCCGGCTACCTCGGCGCAATACAGGCTTTCATGATGTTCGAGCCGACTTTCTACCCCGTCACTCTCGAGCACGAGGGGCTGAAACTCGACGAACTCGAAGCCGCGCTCAAAAGGGGCGTCAAGTTCGCCTACACAGTGCCGAACTTCCAGAACCCGACCGGCCTCACCTACACGATGGAGCGCCGCGAGGCGATACGCGAACTCTTCGAAAAGTACGACACCGTGCTCATCGAAGACGACCCATACGGAGAGCTGCGCTTCAAGGGCGACAAGCTGCCCTACATCGGCGCCGGCAAGCTCGCGCACAGCGTCATCCACGGCTCCTTCTCCAAGACCGTCACGCCAGGCATGCGCCTCGGCTTCATGATCACGCAGGACGACGAGCTCATGCAGCACCTCATCACCGCGAAACAGTCGAGCGACCTGCACACGAACATCTTCTCGCAGTACATGATCTACGACTACCTCGCGCACAACGAATACCAGCAGCACGTAGACAAGATCGTAGCGCTCTACAAAGAGCAGTCCGACGCGATGCTCGCCGCGATAAAGGAATACTTCCCCGCCGGAGTCAAGTACACCGAGCCGGAAGGCGGAATGTTCATCTGGGTCACTCTGCCCGAAGGCATGTCGGCGCTCAAGCTTTTCCACAAGGCGATGGAAAAGAAGGTCGCCTTCGTCCCCGGCGATCCGTTCTACGTAGGCAAGAGCGACGTCAACACCTTCCGCCTCAACTACACGAACTCGACCGACGAAGTCATCCGCGAGGGAATCAAGCGCCTCGGCGAAGTCATCAAGGAATCTATGCCGAGCCGCGAAAGATAACAAATTCCCGAAGCCACGCAAAAGCCAAGCCTCGCGCGCAAAGCGCGGGGCTTTTTCGTACGCGCGCGGAAACCTCCCGAGGCCGCACGGAAATTCCGCGGCGATAGGCCGCCGTCAAAATTTTGTCCGACGCGCGGATTTCGTGTACAATAATCCCAGCAGAGGTGAGAAAATGGCCGCCGCCCGAGAGATGAATCCTAAACTCAAAATTTTGATACCGGTCGTGCGCGGGCTTGCGCGCATACTCGGCAAGGATTACGAGGTGAACCTTCACGACGTATCCATCCCCGAGCGTTCGCTCGTGCTCTGTGAGAACGGCTACGTCACGGGGCGCAGCGAGGGCGGCCCGATGACCGACTTCGGCCTGCTCATGCTCAAGTCCGAGGAATATCAGAGCCGTGAAGGCGTCTTCAACTACCTCGCGAAGAACAACCGCGGCGAGCTCATCAAATGCAGCTGCATCTTCATACGCGACGAGAACGACAAAATAATAGGCTTCCTCTGCGTCAACTATGATCTCAAAAAAGCCGTCGCTGCGCAGGAGCTTATCGAGGGTCTGCTGCGCGTCGAGATGGGCGCGGCGGACGCCGCATCGGAGAAAGAGTCCGGCGCGCGCTTCCCCGAGCCTGTGCGCGAATCATTCGCGCAGGACATCGAGGAGGTCGTCGGAGACTCGCTCGCGCAGGCGAAGCGCCGCATCGGCAAGCCCTTCAAATATCTCACGAAGCCCGAGAAAAAAGAGGTCATACGCGAACTCAACGACAAGGGCTTCTTCCTGCTCAAGGGCTCAGTGGACAGGCTGGCCGCTGAAATGGGTAACACCAAATTTACAATATATTCCTACATAAGAGAGATACAAAAGAAGGGCTGATCTCCGTTTCGCCTTACAAAAAACCACAGCCGCGTCAAAGCGGCGCCATGTCTCAAAGTTTGTGAATCTATTCTTTTCTATAAAATTTACTTGAACGCTTGACAAAATTTTATAAATATCTCAAAATATTCTATGTCGATAACAAAATATTGATATATAAATCATTTTTTTGATGTATCGCGCTCACCTACGATTTTTATGCTTTATGGACAATTCAATGCGAGCGCCGCGCAGCGGCGCACACCAGCAGGGAGGGAGCAGATGTAATGGAGTTGATCAAGAACCATCCGATACTGGAGTACAGCCACGGACGCGAGGTGAAGTTCACCTTCGACGGGAAAGAGCTCACGGGGTTCGAAGGTGAACCGATAGCGATGGCGCTCCACGCCAACGGCGTGCAGGTCTACCGCGTTACGCCCGAAATGAAGAGGACCAGGGGATTTTTCTGCGCCATAGGCAAATGCAGCTCGTGCTTCATGGTGGTCGACGGCGTACCCAACGTCCGCACCTGCGTCACGCCTCTCGCGGAGGGGATGAAAGTCGAGACGCAGACGGACAAGGGCCGCGTGCCTCTTGAACTTTAGGACGGGAGGGAAGAGATTATGAAGAAAGTATATGAGACCGACCTCCTCGTCGTAGGCGGAGGAGCCGCGGGACTCTGCGCCGCAGCCGAAGCCGCGGGGGCGGGAGCCAAAGTCACGGTAATAGAAAGCGACCTCCACCCGGGAGGACAGCTCGTCAAACAGACCCACAAATTCTTCGGCTCGCGCGACGAATACGCGGGAACCAGAGGCTTCAAAATAGCCGGCATACTCCTGGACGAGATAGCCGCCCTCGGGGACAAAGTGACCATAAAATGCAACTCCACAGTAACGGGCTACTACCCAGAAGACGGAGTCTACACCGTAATGGAAGGCGAAGAAGACTACTACAGGGTAAAAGCCAAAAAAGCCGTAA